>JASHWO010000342.1 GCA_030044045.1 Acidimicrobiales bacterium | reverse complement strand
CCGCGCCCGCCGCACCGGCCGCGCTCGCCGCGGCCGGTGCGGGCACCGCCGACGGGGGTCACGCCGGCGCGACCGATGGGGACCGCGGCGGCTCGGGTGGGGAGGCGCCGGCGTGAGGGTCCTGGTGGTCGAGGACCACCGGCAGCTCGCCGAGGTGGTGGCCGAGGGCCTGCGGGACCAGGGCATGGCCGTGGACGTCGCCTACGACGGCCGGGAGGCGGCCTGGAAGCTGGGCACCAACGCCTACCAGGTGGTCGTCCTCGACCGGGACCTGCCCGGCGTGCACGGGGACTCCCTGTGCCGGATGGTCGCCGAGGGCGACAACCCGGCCATGGTCCTCATGCTCACCGCGGCCGGGTCGCCGGACGACCGGGTGGCCGGCCTCGGGCTGGGGGCCGACGACTACCTGGCCAAGCCCTTCCACTTCCCCGAGCTGGTCCTCCGGATCCGGGCCCTGGCCCGGCGCCAGCCGGGCGCCCGTGGCCGCATCCTGCGGGCCGCCGGGATCGAGCTGGACCCCCTGCGGCACACCGCCACTCGCCACGGCCGGCGGCTGGAGCTGTCGGCGAAGGAGTTCGGGGTACTGGAGGCCCTCATGCGCTCCCAGCATGCCCTTCTCAGCGCCGAGGACCTCCTCCAGCAGGTCTGGGACGAGCACGCCGACCCGTTCACGAACACCGTCCTGGTCACCATCAGCCGGCTGCGCCGGAAGCTGGGCGACCCCCCGGTGATCGAGACGGTGCCGAACGTCGGCTACCGGGTCGCCGACGTCCCCGCTCGCGCTCCCACCGACGCCCCAAGCGGCTGAACCCGCCCCGCCGCAAGTATGCAGATCTGCGAATCGCAGACCTGCGAATCGCAATCCTGCGTATTATGGTCTCGTGGTCATCGAGAACCCCTTCGCCTATGGCCGGCCGGTCACTGGTTCGGCGTTCACCGGCCGTCGCCAGGAGCTGCGCGCCCTCGTCGATCGAGTGCGGAGCCATGTCAACGTGGTGGTCTCCTCGCCGCGCCGGTACGGGAAGACGTCGCTCCTCGTCCGGGCCGAGCAGATGCTGGCTGCCGGCAGGCCGGTGGCTGCAGTAGTGGCTACCAACGTCCTGCTGTGCCGGGATGTCGACACCCTCGCCGCCCGATTGATGGCGGGCGTCTACCGGATACCCGGTGCTCGCTGGCACCGGTCCCGCCAGGCGGTCCCGGAGTTCCTGGCGCGCCTGCGGCTCCGGCCCCAGGTCACCCTCGGCGACGACGGCAAGCCCGTCTTCACCTTCGGCGGGCTCGCCCCTCGAGATGCCGACCTCGTCATCGAGGACGTGTACGCCCTCCTGGCGGCGGAGGCGGCGCGCCGACCGGGCGTACTGGTGCTCGACGAGTTCCAGGCGATCACCCGCCACGGTGCGCACCTCCCGGACCTCTTCAAAGGTCTGGCCGACGAGCACCCCGACGTGTCCCTGGTGCTGGCCGGTTCGCAGTACCACCTGATGGAGGAGCTGGTGTTCAGTCGCCGGGCGCCACTGTTCGGGATGGCCGAGCGCGTGGCGCTCGGGCCGATCCCTGCGGGAGAGATGGCCAGCTTCCTGGTGGACCGGGCGAGTGTCGGCGGAAAGGAACTGGCACCGGATGCCGCTGCCCAGATCATCGAGCTGGCAGGACCGGTCCCGAACGATATCCAGCGCCTGGCTTGGGAAACGTTCAACATCGCCGGCCGTCAGATGGCCCCTCGCGACGTCACAAGGGCCTTCCAGGAGGGTGTCGACCGGGAGTCGAGCATGTTCGCCGATCGCTTTGCCGAGCTCACTGCGCCACAGGGGCGGGTCCTCATCGGCGTTGCCGGAGGTTCGCCCACCACCCAGCTCTTCTCCGTGGCTTTTGCCCGTTCGGTCGGGTTGGCCAGCGGCGCGTCGGTCAAGCGTGCGATCGAGGTGCTGGAAAGGACGGAGGTCCTCGCGCGCGACCCCGTCGACCGCCGTCTCGTGGTCGCCGACCCCTACTTCGCGGCGTGGCTCCGGCAGGCGGATGCCCCGATATGACCGAGGCGACGGTCGTCAGGGAGCAAGTGCCGCCCGCCCCGGCCAGGTGGCGAGCCCGGGCGCGCCGCAGGGCGGTACCGTGGTCCTGTGGTCGGGATCCCCATCGCCTGCTCCCTCACGGCCGACGGTGCTGCGGACCGGTTGGGCGAGTGGCGGCCGTTCGTCGGGCAGCACGTGGCCGAGGTCCGGCGGGAGCGGGGCGCCGTCCATTTGCGGCTCCGGGAGGGGACCAGCCCGCTGGCCGCCGCCGCTGGTCTCGGCCGCCGGGAGAAGGCGTGCTGCACCTTCCTGGATCTCCGGCTCACGCTCCTGCCCGACGGAGTATGGCTCGACGTCGAGGCGCCGGACGGGGCGGCCCGGTGCTGGATGCACTGCTCTCGACCGGTGCCTGACCGGCCGATTGCCTGAGGCGACCGTGGCCAGCGGACGGCCCGCGCTCTGGAAGCAGCTCGACGACCTGCTGGCCGGCCGTCCCGGGTGGAAGCTCCAGGCCATGGCCACCCCCGGCGCGCCGCCCGTGTGGTGCTTCGGGCTGGGCGGGCTGGACGCCCTCACGGTGAGCGTCGACGGTGACCGGATCTCGGTGTACGAGGTGGAGCTCGACCGCGAGTCCCGGTTCGCCGGCACCGACGAGCTGGTCGAGTGGCTGCAGGTCGGGCTGCCCGGCGCGTTGGGGGAGCGGAAGGCCACTATCGGCGACCGGCTGCGCGGCGGCAGGTTCTTCCACTGGGAGTAGGCGCGAACAGGGCGAGCATCCGGCGCGCCGAGAGCAAAGGGGGGCAGAGGTGGCGAGGAGCGGGTGGCGCCGGACGGCGCCGGCGGGGAGTGCACGGGCGGCGGTGCTGGTCACCGCCGTGCTGGCCGCGGTACTGGGGGCGTGGCTGCTGGTGCCGGCGGTGAGCGTGGGGCTCGCCGGTACGGCCGGTGCGACCGCCAGCTCGGCCTCCGGCCCCGCCGCCTCGGGTGCCGGTGCGGCCACCGCGGCCACAGCGCCCGGCAACGCCCCGACCGGCCTGGCCGCCCTGGTCGACCCCATGGTGGGCACCGGCACTGCTGACGTGCAGCCGGGCGACATCGACACCTTCCCCGGGGCGTCCCTGCCCTTCGGCATGATCCAGTGGAGCCCGGACACCTCGCCCACACGCCGGGACGGCGGCGGCTACGACGATGCCGACGACCACACCCTCGGCTTCAGCCTGACCCACCTCTCCGGGCCCGGCTGCCCCTACTTCGGCGACGTGCCCATCCTGCCCGTCGACGGGTCGGTGCCGTCCGACCCGGCCACCGCCACCCAGCCGTTCTCCCACTCGACCGAGCACGCCTCGCCCGGCCGCTACTCGGTGCAGGTGGGCCGGGGCGCCACCGCGGCCGACGTGTCGCTGGCCGTGACCGACCGCACCGGGACCGGGCAGTTCACCTTCGCCCAGGGGAGCACCGGCACCCTGCTCTTCAAGGCCAGCGCCGCCGCCCCCAGCTCCACCGCCTCCACGCTCACCTTCGTGGGGACAGACGAGGTCGAGGGCTCGGTCACCGGCACCGGGTTCTGCGGGACCTCGGGGCCGTACACGCTGTACTACGTGGCCCGGGCCGATCGCCCCTTCGCCGCCCACGGCACCTGGCAGGGGAGCACCATCACTCCGGCCACCCCAGACACTCCGGCCACCCTAGGCACCCCGGGCGGCGGCTCCTGCACCGGCACCGTGATCTCGGCCTGC
Organism: Acidimicrobiales bacterium; assembly: GCA_030044045.1. The sequence goes on along the minus strand of JASHWO010000342.1, from coordinate 1,937 downwards.
GGCGGCTGGGCCAGCTTCGACACCGCCAAAAGCCGCACGGTGGTCCTGCAGGTGGCCATCTCCTACGTGAGCGTGGCCGGCGCCTTGGCCAACCTCCAGGCCGAGGACCCCGGCTGGAGCGTCCGGACCCTGGCCCGCAAGGCTACCGCCACCTGGAACGCCGCCCTCGGCCACCTCACGGTGACCGGAGGCACGGAGGACCACCGCCGCACCCTCTACACCGCCCTGTACCACTCGCTGCTCTCGCCCAACCTGTTCAGCGACGCCGACGGCCAGTACCCGACCATGGCCGACGGCACAGGGAACCCGACCGGCACCGTGGCCACGACAACGGCCCAGCCCCACTACACCAACTTCTCGGAGTGGGACGTCTACCGGACCCAGTTCCCACTGGTGGCCATGCTCTTCCCCCGGACCGCCTCGGCCATGGTGCAGTCGCTGGTGGACGACGCCGCCCAGTCCGGCTGGTTGCCCCGTTGGCCGGTGGCCGCCACCGACGCCGGGCAGGACGGGGGAGACCCCGCCGACCTGGTGATCGCCGAGGCCTACGCCTTCGGGGCCCGCGCCTTCACAACGTCCGCCGCCCTGTCCGACATGGTGAAGAGCGCCACCCAGCAGGAGGGCGGCTTCATCGAGGAGCGCCAGGACGTGGCCACGTTCGTCCAGAACGGCTACCTGGTGGGCGACACCGAGACAAACACCTCCTACGGCTACACCGTGGGCACCTCGGACACGCTCGACTACGCGCTGGCCGACTTCGGCATCGCCCAGTTCGCCTCGGCCCTGGGGGACCAGTCGGTGGCGGCCACACTGCGCCGCCAGGCCCAGGACTGGCAGAACGTCTTCGACCCGGGCACCGGCACCGTGGCCGCCCGCACGGCGTCGGGGGCCTTCGTCCCCGGGCCGGCCTTCCAGCCCACCCACGTGACAACACAGGGGCAGGTCGGCTTCGAGGAGGGCAACGCCATCCAGTACTCCTGGAGCGTGCCCCAGGATCTGGACGGGCTGTTCTCGCTGATGGGCGGGGACGGGGCGGCCACGGCCAAGCTCGACACGTTCTTCACCCACCTGAACGAGAACCGCTACCACCCGTACTACTGGGCCGGCAACGAGCCGGACATCGGGGCGCCTTGGGAGTACGACTTCTCCGGCGCCCCCTACCGGACCCAGGACGTGGTGCGCCAGGTGCTCGACACCCAGTACTCGCTGACCCCGGGCGGGGAGCCGGGCAACGACGACCTGGGGGCCATCGCCGCCTGGTACGTCTGGGGGGCCATCGGGCTGTACCCGATCACCCCCGGCACGGCCACGCTGGCCGTGGCCACCCCCGAGTTCTCTGGGGTGGTGCTCCACCTGGGCGACGGCAAGGAGCTCCGGATCGACACCCGGGGGCCGACCACCGGCTTCGTGCACTCGGCCACGCTGGCCGAGGGATCGGGGGCGTCGGGGTCGGGGGCGTCGGGCTCGGGCTCGGGAGCGGCGCACCGGTGGGACAAGGCGTGGCTGCCGGGCACGGTGGCCGTCTCGGGCGGCACCTTGACGTTGGACACCGCCTCGGCCCCGGACCGGGCCTGGGCGGCGGCCCCCGCCGACGCGCCGCCCTCCTACAGCACATCGGCCGCCCCGGCGGTCGGGTTCACCTCGCCGGTGGGCCAGGTGTCGGTGGCCGCCGGCGGGTCGGCCAAGGCCGAGGTCGGGGTGCAGGCGGGCGGGACGGCGGCCGTGACCGTGGACTGGACGGCCCAGCCCCCGGCCGGGGTGACGGTGACCCCGTCGAGCGGGCAGCTGGTCCTGCCGGCCACCCGGGCCGGAGGGAAGACGGCCCGGGTGTCGGTGCCGGTCACGGTGTCGGTGGCGGCCGGCGGGTCGGCGGGCGGCACGCTGTCCGTGCCCGTCGCCATGACCGTCGCCGCCGGCGGGTCGGGCAGCGGGTCCGG
>JASHWO010000036.1 GCA_030044045.1 Acidimicrobiales bacterium | reverse complement strand
GTGCCCACCGACGAGGAGGTGGTGCTGGGCAACACCGGCACCGTCACCACCTTCTGCGTGGTCAACGTGCCCTTCGCCGGCCAGTCGGTCGAGATCCCCTACATCTGCGCCATGGTGCTGCTGGACGGGGCCGACATCTCCTTCATGGGGCTGATCCAGGAGCTCCCACCGGACCAGGTGCGCATGGGCCTCCGGGTGGAGGCGGTGTGGGTGGCGCCGGAGGCGCTGGGCCCCACCATGGCCTCGGTGAAGTACTTCCGCCCGACCGGCGAGCCCGACGCCGACTACGAGACCTACCAGGCGTACACCTGATGGCCGCCGCCCCGACCCCCCGGATCCCCCCGACCCCCCGTATGGGACGGCGGGCCGTGGCCGTCGTGGCCTTCGCCCAGGCCGACAACCTGCGCCGCGAGTCCCACCGCAACGAGGTGGAGACGCTGATGCCGGTTTTCGCCGAGGTGTTCGGCCAGGTGCGCAACGGCGCCGGCGGCATCACCAAGAACGACATCGACTTCATCTGCTCCGGCTCCACCGACTACCTGGTGGGCGGACCGTTCAGCTTCGTCTCGGCCCTCGACGCCATCGGGGTCTGGCCGCCGAAGCGCGAGAGCCATGTGGAGATGGACGCCGCCTGGGCCCTCTACGAGGCCTGGGTGGCCCTGCAGGACGAGGGAGTGGACACCGCCCTGGTGTACGGCTTCGGCAAGTCGTCCTTGGGCGACCTGGGCAAGATCCTGGCCCTCCAGCTCGACCCCTACGTGCTGGCCCCGCTGTGGCCGGACCCGGTGTCGCTGGCCGCGTTGCAGGCCCGGGCCCTGCTCGACGCCGGCAAGGCCACCGAGGCCGACTTTGCCGCGGTGGCGGCCCGCAGCCGGAAGGCGGCCCTGGCCAACCCCAAGGCCCAGGTGGCCTACGACCGCTCGGTGGAGGAGCTGCTGGCCGAGGAGTATGTGGTCTCGCCGCTGCGCCGCCACGCCCTGCCCCCGGTGACCGACGGGGCGGCGGCCGTGGTGCTGGCCGCCGGGGACAAGGCCTTCGAGTGGGCCGAGCACCCGGCCTGGATCACCGGGATCGACCACCGTATCGAGACCCACTCGCTCGGCGCCCGGGACCTCACCGTCTCGGCGTCGGCGGCCCGGGCCGGCCAGGCGGCCGGGGTGGGCCAGGGCCCGGTCGACGTGGCCGAGCTGCACGCCCCCTTCGCCCACCAGGAGCTGATCCTGCGGGAGGCGCTGGGCCTGGGCGCCCTGGGCCGGGGCGGGAGGGAGGTGGACGTGAACCCGTCGGGCGGGGCGCTGGCCGCCAACGCCCTCATGGCCGGGGGGCTCATTCGGATCGGCGAGGCGGCCACCCGCATCCTGGACGGCTCGGCCGGCCGGGCGGTGGCCCACGCCACCTCGGGACCGGCCCTCCAGCAGAACCTCGTCGCCGTGTTGGAGGGCGTGTGACGGCCGGGCGGATGCCAGTGAGCGAGCGGGTGCCGATGAGCGAGCCGCAGGTGAGCGAACCGATGGGCACAGGGCGCCGCTCAGCGGCTTTGCTCCCGAAGGGAGCTCGCCGATGAGCGAACGGGTGGCCGTGATCGGGGTGGGCCAGACTCACCACAAGGCCAAGCGGGACGACGTCTCCATCGCCGGGCTGGTGCGGGAGGCAGCCTGGCGGGCCCTGGAGGACGCCGGCATCGGCTGGGCCGACGTGGACGCCGTGGTGATCGGCAAGGCACCGGACATGTTCGAGGGCGTGATGATGCCCGAGCTCTTCCTGGCGCCGGCCCTGGGGGCGGTGGGCAAGCCCATCCTGCGGGTGCACACCGCCGGCTCGGTGGGCGGGTCCACGGCGCTGGTGGCCGCCCACCTGGTGACCTCGGGCGTCCACCGCCGGGTGCTGACCGTGGCCTTCGAGAAGCAGTCGGACTCCGATGCCATGTGGGCCCTGTCGGTGCCCCAGCCGTTCTCGGCGCCGCTGCTGGCCGGGGCCGGCGGGTACTTCGCCCCCCACATCCGGGCCTACATCCACCGGTCGGGCGCCCCCGGCGACATCGGGATGAAGGTGGCGGTGAAGGACCGGCGGCACGCCCTGCGCAACCCCTACGCCCACCTCCACCTCCCGGATATCTCGCTGCAGATGGTGGAGGAGTCCATCATGCTGTGGGACCCGCTCCATTACCTGGAGTCGTGCCCCTCCTCGGACGGGGCGGCAGCCATGGTGTTGGCCTGCGAGGACGCCGCGGGGGAGGCCGAGGCGGTCACCGGCCGGCGGCCGGCTTGGGTGCACGGCATGGCCATGCGCTCGGAGCCGACCATGTTCGCCGGGCGGGACCAGATCAACCCCCGGGCCGGGCGGGAGTGCGCCGCCGACGTCTACCGCCAGGCCGGGATCACCGATCCCCGCCGGCAGTTCGACTGCGCCGAGGTGTACGTGCCGTTCAGTTGGTACGAGCCGATGTGGCTGGAGAACCTGGGCTTCTGCGACGAGGGCGAGGGCTGGAAGCTGACCGAGGCCGGGGCCACGGCCATGGACGGCGGGGACATCCCGTGGAACTGTTCGGGCGGGGTGCTCTCGTCGAACCCGATCGGGGCCTCGGGCATGCTGCGCTTCCTGGAGGCGGCCCTGCAGGTGCGGGGCGAAGCCGGCGAGCACCAGGTGGACGGGGCCCGCCTCGCCTTGGGCCAGGCCTACGGCGGGGGCTCCCAGTTCTTCGCCATGTGGGTGGTGGGGGCCGAGCGGCCTTGAGGGGCGGCGTTATGCTGCCCACGGTGCACCGCCGGCGCGCCGAGGTGATCGAGGAGGTCAGCCAGTGAAAGTCGTCGTGGACTTCGACGAGTGCGCCAGCAACGCCGTGTGCATGGGCATCGTGCCCGAGGTCTTCGAGGTGCGCGACGACGGGTTCCTCTACGTGCTGGACGAGCACCCGCCCGAGGCGCTACGCGACCGCCTGCGCCAGGCGGTCAACGGCTGCCCCACCGGCGCCATCTCGATCGTCGAGGACGAGTAGCCTCCGGGGGCCGGGTTGGTCGCCGGCGTGGTCACGCCCCGGGTCCGCTTCGCCCCGTCGCCGACGGGGTTCTTCCACGTGGGCAGCGCCCGGACGGCGCTGTTCAACTGGCTGTTCGTCCGCCAGCAGGGGGGCGTGTTCGTGCTGCGCATCGAGGACACCGACGCCGAGCGCAGCAGCGAGGAGTGGGTGGACGGGATCGTCTCGGCCCTGGAGTGGCTGGGCATGCCGCCCGACGAGGGCCCCTACCGCCAGTCCGAACGGGCCGAGCGCCACCGCTTGGCGGTGGACGCCTTGTGGGACGGCGGCTCCCTCTACGCCTGCGACTGCACCCGGGACGAGGTGCTGGCCCGTACGGCTGCCAACGCCACCCCCGGCTACGACGGCCACTGCCGGGAGCGGGGGCTGGACCGGGTGGGGCCGGACGGCGCCGGCCGGGCCCTGCGCTTCCGCACGCCGGGCGAGGGGACCACGGTGGTGCGCGACGTGGTCCGGGGGGAGGTGACCTTCCCGAACGCCGCCATGGAGGACTTCGTGGCGGTGAAGTCGAGCGGCCAGCCGCTGTTCGTGCTGGCCAACGTGATCGACGACCGGGACATGGGCATCACCCACGTGATCCGGGGCGACGACCTGCTGCCGACCACCCCGAAGGGGCTGCTCCTGTGGCAGGCCCTGGACTCGGCGGCCGAGGGGGAGGCCGGTTGGGGCGAGGCGACGGCGCTCCCGGTCTTTGCCCACCTGCCGATGCTCGTGAACGAGCAGGGCAAGAAGCTCTCCAAGCGCCGGGACCCGGTCTCGGTGGAGATGTACCGGGACCAGGGCTACCTGCCCGAGGCCTTCCGGAACTACCTGGCCCTGCTGGGCTGGAGCCCGCCGGGCGACGAGGAGCAGGTCGCGCTGGACGTGCTGGTGGGGGCGTTCCGGCTGGAGGACGTGCATCACGCGCCGGCCCGCTTCGACGTGCAGAAGCTCACCCACATGAACGGGGAGTACGTCCGGGACCTGGCGGTGGGGGAGTTCGTGGCCCGCAGCCGGCCCTGGGTGGCGCCGGCGGCGGTACGGGACGAGGGGGGGTGGGTGCCGTCGGGGGCGGGGGTGGGCCCGCCGCCGTGGCCGGCCGAGCGGTTCGACGCCGCGACCTTCGACGAGCTGGCGCCGCTGGTGCAGGAGCGGGTGACGCGCTTGGACGAGGTGCCGGGGATGGTGGACTTCGTGTTCCTGGCCGAGCCGGTGGTGGACCCGGCGAGCTGGGACAAGGCGGTGGCCCGGGACGACGAGGCGGCCGGCATCCTGGCTGCCGCGTTGGCCGCCTACGAGCGGTGTGAGTGGACGGCGGAGGGGCTGCGGGAGGCCACGCTGGCCGTGGCCGAGGCGGCCGGGCGGAAGCTCGGGAAGGCCCAGGCCCCGGTGCGGGTGGCAGTCACCGGGCGGACGGTGGGGCCGCCGCTGTTCGAGTCGCTGGCGGTCCTGGGGCGGGTCGAGGTGCGGCG
>JASHWO010000341.1 GCA_030044045.1 Acidimicrobiales bacterium | reverse complement strand
CGGCGGACCAGCGGCCGGCGACCAGGTCCCGGCCCCAGCCCTCCCTCCGGCCCCAGCCTTGGCCGACTGCGTCGGCGCGTTCTGGTCGGCTGGCCCAGCCCTGGCGGAGGTGCGGATCCACCCCGAGGCCTCGCCGGTCCCCGGGGCCATCCTGCGGTCCCTGCCCCGGGGCGTGCTGGTGGTCCAGGGGCGGGACGTGGCCGAGTTGCTGGAGCCGGCGTACGCCGTCCTGGCCGCCGAGGCCGAGCGGCGGGCGTTCGGCGACGGCCCTGCGCCTGGGCGTGCCGGCACCCGTCGCCGCTGAGGGGGGCGTGGGGAGGCCGGGGCGTGGGTGGCCGTCAGCCGGCCGGCGCCGGGGTACGGGCCGGGAGTCCCCCGAAGACCAGGTCGCAGAACTGGGCCACCACCTCGTCCACCGGGAGCTGGCGGTGCGGCTCGTACCACTGGAACGTCCACACGCACATGCCGATGATGCCGTAGGCCACGATCGAAGGGTCGAAACGGGGGTCGACGGCGCCGGTGGCCACCCCGTCCTCGACCGCCGCCACCAGCACGGACTCGAGCAGGTCGCGCTTGGCCCGGATGCCGGCGAAGGCGTCGTCGGCCAGGAGCCGGCGCTCCTGGTGGAATACCGACAGGTGGGTCCGGTAGGAGGCGGCCGACCAGAGGATGCCGCGGATGACCGCCTCGATCCGGCGCCGGGGGTCGGGCTCCGAGAGCACCGCCTGGCTGACCATGGCCAGCTCGGTGTCGACGTACTCCTCCTCGATCTGGGCCAGGAGGTCGAGCTTGCTCTTGAAGTGGTGATAGAAGGCACCCTTGGTGAGCCCGGCCCGGGTGGCGATCTGTTGCACCGAGGTGCGCTCGTAGCCCTGGTGCTCGAAGAGGTGGCGCGCGCTGTCCACGATGGCCTGGCGCGTCGGCCCTTCCTCCACCTGCGTCGGCGCGCCGGTCACCCGGCCGACGCTACCCGAGGCTCCTGCAGCCCGCCTGCGCCGGCAGCCGGGCCGCGTCCGTCAGGCCGGCTCGACCCGGGCCCGCACGTTCCGGCTCCGGAGGGAGCGGACGGCGCGCCGGGCCTGGCTCGCCGACAGCAGCGCGGCCAGTGCCTCGCCGGTGGTGTGCACCCGCATCGCCAGGGCCGCCGCCTCGCCGGGCGTGTAGCCGAACAGCGCGATGCAGGCCCCCTCCACCTCGCCGAAGGTGGTGTGGTCGCTGTCCATGATGATGACCGCGTAGTGGTCGTCGAAGATCTCGCCGATCTTGGCGGCGATCTCCTCCTCCTCGATCACGGCGGGAAGGGCGGTGGGGGGCACGGGCCGTTGCCTCCGCTGGTGTGTCCGTGGCTCGTGTCTGCTCCCTCCCACCCTAGGGCATCGCACCGGCACCGCTGCGAGATGCCGGTCGGCGCCGGCCGCCGGCCGGGCGTTCCGGGCGCCGAGCCGGTAGAACGGTGCCGGTGGTGTTCGCCTTCGCCGCCGCCGCCGCCCTGGTGAGCGCCACCGCCGGCGTGACCCAGCGGCTGGGCTTGGAGACCGTCCCCGCCGAGCGCGCCATGCGGCTGGGCCTGCTGACCCATGCCGTGCGCCGCGGCATCTGGCTCCTGGGGTTCGCCCTGCTGCTGGTCCAGTTCGTCCTGCAGGCCATCGCCCTGCGCTTCGGCCAGATCAGCGTGGTGCAGCCACTGCTCACCCTGGACCTGCTCTTCGTGGTGGCCATCCTGGCCGTCTTCTTCCACCGGCGCCTCGGCTGGCGCGAATGGGTGGGCGCGTGTGGGGTGGTGGCCGGCCTGGCCGGGTTCCTGGTGCTGGCCGCGCCGGCGACCGGCCGGGGCATCCCCGGGTCGGCGGCGTGGGGCGTGGTCACGGTGGTCGTGGTGGTGGTGGCCGCGGTGCTGGTGGTGGCCACCCGGTGGGGCCCGCGGTGGTGGCGGGCGGCGGCCTTCGGTGCCGCTTCCGCCGCGCTCTTCGCCTACAACGCCGCCCTCACCAAGGCCACCACCACGCTGGTGACCCGGGGGTGGGGGCACGTCTTCACCCATTGGGAGCCCTACGCCATCGGGGTGACCGGTCTGGCCGGGTTCTTCCTCCTGCAGAACGCCCTGCACGCCGGTCCCATCGCCGCCTCGCGCACCACCACCGTGGCGTGCAACCCGCTGGTGAGCATCGCCATCGGGGCCACCGTGTTCGGCGAGCACCTGCGCGGCGGCGGGTACGTGGTGGGCGAGGTGGTGGCGCTGCTGGTGCTCTGCGCCGGGGCCGTCGTGCTGGCCCAGTCGCCGCTGGTGGCCGGGGCCGCCGCCGAAGGGCAGCCCGGGGAGCGCCTGGGCACCCCGACCGGCGTGCCCCTCGGCTGACGGCGACGGCCGGCGCTTTTGTCACTTGGGGCGCCCGGGCGGGTGAGGAACGTCGCGTCACAGGCCGCAGGCCGGGCTGGAGCTCCACGGGTTCCAGCCGTACTGGTGGTAGAGCTCCAGGGCCAGGGCGTCCTGCACCGCGGCGCTGGCCTGGTACGGCCAGCCGCCGTAGCCGTACGACTGCCACGTGCTCTCCAGGATCCCGTAGGCACCGGAGGGGCGGGCCGGGTCGTTGTAGGCATCGCCCGACTCGTGGACGCGGATGCACTGCCAGTCTGTGGTGTCGGTGCTGGTGGCGTCTGTCGGGGTCGGCGCCGGCGCCGGCGTGGTGGCGGTGCCCGGTGGCTCGCCCGCGCCGGCTGCCGGCCGCGCCGCCG
>JASHWO010000340.1 GCA_030044045.1 Acidimicrobiales bacterium | reverse complement strand
CACCCTGGCCTTCGAACGGGGGGTGGCTCTCCTCGGCCACCAGCTCTCCTTCCGCCGCGAGCTGGAGCGCCTGCTGGCGTCGGCCCGGTCCCGGGAGGTGGCCGCCGACCCGGTCCTGCGCCAGCGGCTGGCCGCGGCCTACGCCGAGCTGGCCATCATGCGCTGGAACACCCTGCGCAGCCTGTCGGGGGTGGAGGGCCCGGCGGCCCCGCCGGAGGCCTCCATCGCCAAGCTGTTCTGGGGGGGCTGGCACCGGCGGCTGGGCGAGCTGGCCATGGACGTGCTCGGCCCCGCCGCCGTGGTGCTCGACGGGTTCTCCTACGAGCTGGGCGACGTCCAGCGCTCGTTCCTCTTCTCCCGGGCCGAGACCATCTACGGCGGCTCGGACGAGATCCAGCGCACCATCATCGGCGAGCGGGTCCTGGGCCTGCCGCCCGAGCCCCGGCCCGAGCCCCAGCCCCGGGAGGTGGCGTGAGCCTCAGCGAGTCCTTCCCGCCGCCCCCGCCCCCGCCGCCACCGGCCGGTCACGCCCTGCTGGCCGGCAAGGTGGTGATCGTCACCGCCGCCGCCGGCACCGGCATCGGCTTCGCTACCGCCCGGCGGTGCGTGGAGGAGGGGGCCACCGTGGTGCTGTCCGACGCCCACGAGCGCCGCCTGGGGGAGTCGGTGGAGGAGCTCGAGCCGGTGGCCCGGGCGGCCACGCCAGAGGGGGCCGGGGTGCTCGGGGTGCCCTGCGACGTGACCGACGAGGAGCAGGTCCAGCACCTCTACCGCACGGCCGTCGACCGCTTGGGCCGGTTCGACGTGGCCGTGCACAACGCCGGCCTGGGTGGCACCGTCCCCCTGGTGGACATGTCCGACGAGCAGTGGGCGCGCGTCCTCGACGTGACCCTGACCGGCACCTTCCGCTGCACCCGGGCCGCCCTCACCCACCTGCTGCCCCGGCGCACCGGGGTCATCGTGAACAACGCCTCCGTGCTGGGGTGGCGGGCCCAGCCGGGCCAGGCCCACTACGCGGCGGCCAAGGCGGGGGTGATGGCCCTCACCCGTTGCGCGGCGGCCGAGGCGGCGCCGGCTGGGGTGCGGGTCAACGCCGTGGCTCCCAGCCTGGCCGAGCACCCCTTCCTGAACCGGGCCATCCCCGACGAGGACCTGGCGGTGCTCCGCCGCCGCGAGCTCTACGGCCGGGGGGCGGAGACGTGGGAGGTGGCCAACGTGATCGTCTTTTTGGCCAGCGACTACTCCTCCTACCTGAGCGGCGAGATCGTGTCGGTCTCCAGCCAGCACCCGTGACCGGCGGGACCCCGGGCGGGCCGGACAGCACAGATCCTCGGGCGGACCTGCGCTGGGGGACGGTGCCCCGGCTGCTGGCCGACGTGGCGGCCCGCCTCCCCGACGAGGAGGCCCTGGTCGACGGCGAGCGGCGCTGGACCTTCGCCGAGCTGGCGGCCGACGTGGCGGCGACGACCCGCGCCTTCATGGCCTCGGGCGTGTCCCCCAGCGACCGGGTGGCCGTCTGGGCGCCGAACTGCGCCGAGTGGGTGGTGGCCGCCCTGGGTGCCCTCGGCGCGGGAGCCGTCCTGGTCACGCTGAACACCCGGTTCAAGGGAGGGGAGGCGGCCTTCATCCTGCGGGCCTCGGGTGCCCGCACCCTCTGCACCGTCCGGGGGTTCCTCGGCGTGGACTACCCGGCCCTGCTGGCTGGCGAGGACGTGGGCGCCCTGGCGGAGATCGTGGTGTTGCGACGGGAGGGCGCGGCCGGGGCCGGTGGACCGGGGCCGGCGGGCGTGCCCGTCACCGAGCTGGTGGCGTTCCTGGCCCGCGGGGCGTCGGTGCCCGCCGCCGAGGCGGCGGCCCGGGCGGCGTCGGTGCGGCCGGAGGACACGTCCGACCTCCTCTTCACCTCGGGCACCACCGGGCGGCCGAAGGGGGCGATGGCCACCCATGCCCAAAGCCTCCGGACCTTCGGCACCTGGGCATCGATCGTCGGGTTGCGGCAGGGGGACCGCTACCTGGTGGTGAACCCGTTCTTCCACACCTTCGGCTACAAGGCGGGGCTGCTGGCCTGCCTCATGGCCGGGGCGACGGTGGTGCCCGAGCCGGTGTTCGACGTGGACCGGGTGCTCGAGCGGATCGAGGCCGAGCGGATCAGCGTGCTGCCCGGGCCGCCCACCCTCTACCAGTCCCTCCTGGCCCGCACGGCCGGGGCGGGGCGGGACCTGTCGTCGCTCCGCCTCGGGGTGACCGGTGCCGCCGTGGTGCCGGTCGAACTGGTGGTGGCCATGGGGGAGGATCTGGGCTTCGACACCGTGCTCACCGCCTACGGCCTGACCGAGTCGTGCGGGACGGTCACCATGTGCCGTCGGGACGACCCGCCGGAGGTGGTGGCCCGCACCTCGGGCCGGCCCATCCCCGGCCTGGAGGTGCGGGTGGTGGGCCCCGGCGGGGAGGAGCTGCTGCCGGGCCGGCCGGGCGAGGTGGTGGTGCGGGGCTACACGGTGATGGCCGGCTACTGGGGCGACCCGGAGGCCACGGCGGCGGCGGTCGACGGCGACGGCTGGCTGCACACCGGCGACGTGGGGGTGATGGACGTCGTTGGCAACCTGGCCATCACCGACCGGCTGAAGGACATGTACGTGGTGGGCGGCTTCAACGCCTACCCGGCCGAGGTCGAGGCCATCGTGCGGGGCTGCCCCGGGGTGGGGGCGCTGGCCGTGGTAGGCGTGCCGGACGAGCGGCTGGGCGAGGTGGGTTGCGTGTACCTGGTGCGCCCGCCGGCTGCGGAGGCCGGCGGCGGGGGCGCCGGCGGCGGGGCGGCGACCGACCGGGCCTTCGGCGAGCGAGTGCTGGCCTGGGCCCGCGAGGCCATGGCCAACTACAAGGCGCCCCGCTACGCGGTGGTGGTGGACGAGCTCCCGGTCAACGCCTCGGGCAAGGTGCTCAAGCGGGAGCTGCGGGAGCGTTTCGCTCAGGCGGCTGCTGCTGGGCAGGGGGGCGGCCACGGTGCCGACAGCCGTACCGGCATCGGGACTGGCACGGCCCGGGACGGCGGCGACGGCCCCGGCCGGGACGACGAGATCGTGACCGACGAGAGGAGCGGCTGACCATGCGAGGGATCGTCTACACGGGCGAGGGCGTAGAGGTGACCGACGAGCTGTCGGTGCGCGGCCCGGGGCCGAAGGAGGTGCTGGTGCGGGTGACGGCGGCCGGGGTGTGCCACTCCGACCTGTCGGTGATCGACGGCACCATCCCCTACCCCCCGCCGGTGGTGCTCGGCCACGAGGGGGCCGGCGTGGTGGCGGCGGTCGGCTCGGAGGTCCGGTCGGTGAAGCCCGGCGACCACGTGGTGGTGGCCACCCTGGCCAGCTGTGGCACCTGTCGGGCCTGCAGCACCGGGCACCCCACCTGGTGCCGCCGGTCCCTGGGCAACGTGGGCACGCCCTTCACCTACCAGGGCCGGCCGGCCCACGACTTCGCCGCCGCCTCGGTGTTCGCCGAGACCACCGTGGTGCGGGAGGTCCAGGCGGTCCGCATCCCCCGCGAGGTGCCGCTCACCTCGGCCTGCCTCATCGGTTGCGGGGTGCTCACCGGGGTGGGAGCGGTGCTGAACCGGGCCCGGGTGCGCCCAGGGGAGACGGCGGCCGTGTTCGGTGTGGGCGGGGTGGGGCTGAACGTGGTGCAGGGGCTGCGCATCGCCGGGGCCTCGCGCATCGTGGCCGTGGACACGGTGGCCGGCAAGGAGGTCCTGGCCCGGCAGTTCGGGGCCACCGACTTCGTCGACGCCTCGACCGGGACAGCAGCCGAGGCAGTGCGGGCGCTGGTGCCGCCGGACCGGGAGCGGGCCTCGGGGGCCCTCTCCCCCCAAGGCGGCGTGGCCTGGGCTTTCGAGTGCGTGGGCCACCCGGCGGTGTTGCGTAGGGCGCTCGACTCGCTCGACTGGGGTGGCAACGCCGTGGCCATCGGCGTCCCGCCGCGGGGGACCGAGGTGGCAGTGGACGTGAACGCGCTGGCCTACGTCGACCGGGGCCTGCTCGGCAACCGCTACGGCTCGGCCCGCCCCCACCACGACATCCCCCTCATGGTCGACCTCTACCAGTCGGGGCGGCTGCTGCTGGACGAGCTGGTGAGCCTCACCCGCCCGCTGGAGGGGTTCCGCGAGGTGATGGACGAGATGCACGCCGGCCGCGTCGCCCGCGGCGTCCTCACCCTCTCCTGACACTCGGGGGTGGCGGCGGTGGCCTAGGGTGTGGCCCCGTGAAGGGCGTCCTCCTGGCCGGTGGCACCGGCTCCCGGCTCTACCCGCTCACCCGGATCACGAACAAGCACCTCCTCCCCATCTACGACCGCCCCATGGTGCAGTGGTCGATCGAGGCGCTGGTCAAGGCCGAGATCACCGAGCTCATGCTCGTCACCGGCGGGACGCACGCCGGTGAGTTCCTGCGGCTCCTGGGGAACGGGCACGAGTTCGGCATCGACCGCCTCAGCTACGGCTACCAGGACCGGCCGGGCGGGATCGCCGAGGCCCTGGGCCTGGCCGAACGTTTCGCCGACGGCGAGCCGGTGCTGGTCATGCTGGCCGACAACGTGGTGGAGCGCTCCATCCGCCCGATGGTGGAGGCCTTCCGGGCCGATCCCCACGGGGCGCGCATCCTGCTCACTCAGGTGGAGGAGCGCCAGCACCTGCGGCACCTGGGGGTGCCGGAGATGGACGGGTCAGGCACGGTGGTCCGCATCGTGGAGAAGCCCGAGGATCCGCCGTCGGACTACGGCGTGACCGGCATCTACTGCTACGACCCCGACGTGTTCGAGATCATCAAGACACTGAAGCCGTCGGGCCGGGGTGAGCTGGAGATCACCGACGTGAACAACCACTACGTGGGCGAGGGGCGCATGGCCTACGACGTCCTCGAGGGGTTCTGGGGGGACGCCGGCGAGTCGATCGACGCCTACTACACGGTCAACGATTTCGTGCGGGAGAGCGGGGCGAACCGGGACTGAATCGTCAGCCCGCTTGGGGCCCCAACCCCAAGCTCCTCCGAAGCGTGGGGCCCCTGCCCCACGCCGGCCGTGGCGGTCAGTCGGTGACCAGGCCGGCGGGGCCGGCCACGCCGCCGACCGGACCGAGCCGGTCGTGGCCGTGGACGCCGAGCGCGTGGCGCACGCTGGCGGCGATGCCGGGGCCGTCGAGCCCCAGCTCAGCCAGGATGTCGTCCACCTCGCCCTGGGGGACGTAGGCCCGGCCCACCCCGAGCAGGGTCACCGGTGGAGGGGCCACCCCCGCCCCCTCGGCCGATTGGGCCACGGCGTCGGCCAGGAAGGTCCCGGCGCCACCTACCCGCACCCCGTCCTCGACGGTGACCACCAGGCGGTGGGCGGCGGCGTCGGTCAGCAGGGCCGGGTCGGGCGGGCTGACCACCCGCACGTCCCACACCGTGGCCTCGATCCCCTCTGCCGCCAGCACCTCCACGGCGGCCATGCAAGCCGGCACCATCTTCCCCACGGCGAGTAGGCAGACCGAGCCGTCCCCGACGCGCCGCCGGCGTCCCTCGAGGCCCTGGCCCACCTCACCCGACGCCACCGGGGGCGGCGGGGTCTTCGAGAAGCGGATGGACGCCGGCCCCGGCAGCTCCAGCGCCGTGGCCAGCATCACCGGCACCTCCTCGGCCGAGGAGGGGGTGAAGACGGTCATGCCGGGGATCGACAGGGTGAGGGCCAGGTCCAGCAGGCCGTGGTGGCTGGGCCCGTTGTCGCCGGTGATGCCGGCCCGGTCCAGCACGAACACCACCGGCAACCCGTGCAGCCCCACGTCGAGGTTGGCCTGGTCGAAGGCCCGGCAGAAGAAGGTCGAGTACACGGCCACCACCGGCCGCAGCCCGCCCATGGCCATCCCGGCGGCGGCCGTCACCTCGTGCTGCTCGGCGATGCCCACGTCGAGGTAGCGGTCGGGAAAGCGCTCCTGGAAGGGGAGGAGCCCCGTGGGGCCGGGCATGGCGGCAGTGAGGGCCACCACCTCGGGCCGTTGTTCGGCCTGGTGGAGCAGGGCTTGGGTGAAGGCCTCGGTGTACGTCGGCGAGGTGGCGGGGACGGTCCCGGCCCGGAGCACGTCGCCGTCGCCCGTGCCGTCGCCGATCACGCCGGTCGCCGCACCTGCCGCCGTGCCGGTCCCGTCCCCGGCGGTGCTTTCGCCGTCGGTGGTGGCCGGGAGCCGGCCGTGGCCGTTGGCCGTGGCCGGGTGCTGCCGGGCCTTCACGTCGTGGAGGCGCTGGACCTCGTCCTCCTCGGCCGGGGCGTAGCCTCGGCCCTTCTGGGTGAGGACGTGCACCACGATCGGGCCGTGCCACTCGGCGGCGTGGGTGAGGGCCTGCTCCAACTGGTCGACGTCGTGGCCGTCGATGGGGCCGGCGTAGCGCACGCCCAAGGCCTCGAAGAAGGTGTGGGGCGACACCACCTCCCGCATGGCGCTGGTGACCCCGCGCACCCCCGAGTAGGCCAGCTCGCCCACCCCCGGGATGTCGCGCAGGAGGGTGCGGAGCCGTTGCCGGGTGTGCACGTAGGTCGGGTTTAGCCGCAGGCTGGTCAGGCTGCGGGAGAGGAGCGAGACGGTCGGGGCGTAGGAACGGCCGTTGTCGTTCAGGACCACCACCACCCGGCAGCCCGAATGGCCCAGGTTGTTCAGGGCCTCGTAGGCCATGCCGCCGGTGAGGGCGCCGTCGCCCACCACCGCCACCACCCGCCGGTCGCCGCCGTGCCCGCCCCCGTCGTCCGCCCCGATCCCGGTCCCGTCGGCGCCCGCCGTGGCCGCGGTCTGGCGTTCCAGGGCGGTGGCCAGGCCGTGGGCGTAGGACAGGACGGTCGAGGCATGGCTGTTCTCGATCCAGTCGTGCTCGGACTCGGCGCGGTTCGGGTAGCCGGACATCCCCCCCTGCTGGCGCAGGGTGCGGAAGCCGTAGCGCCGGCCGGTGAGGAGCTTGTGCACGTAGGCCTGGTGGCCGGTGTCCCACAGGATGGGGTCCCGGGGGGAGTCGAACACCCGGTGGAGGGCGATGGTCAGCTCCACCACCCCCAGGTTCGACCCCAGGTGGCCACCGGTGGTGGTCACCGACTCCACGATGAACGCCCGGATCTCCGCCGCCAGCTCGGCCAGCTCGTCGTGGTCCAGGGCCCGCAGGTCGGCCGGGGTCTCGATGCGAGGAAGGATCATGGGATAGTGCCGGTCGGCACGGTGCCGCCTCTCCAAATCTACCTTCCCGGGCCGCCCGGCCCACGGTCGCCGGCCCGGCCCGGGGCGAGGAGCTGTGGTGGGCGGGGGCCGTGCCTGGCGTCGGCCCCGCGCCGGGGCCGGGCCGGAGAGCCGACGGGGCCGGGGCTCAGCAGCCGGGAGGGCCGCCGGCCTTGGCCAGGAACTTGGCCCGGTCCACCAGCACCCGGGTCAGGCGACCGGCGCCCACCAACACGTCCTGGGCGTCGGAGCGCAACCGCACCGACACGGTGAAGACCAGCCGCCGGCCCTCCACCCGTTCCAGGGTGGCCTCGGCCGCCACCGTGCTGCCCACGGCCACCGGGGCCAGGTGGTCGAACTGGATGCGCGAGGCCACGGTGGTGCGGGTGGCGTCGAGGCGGCCCTCGATGGCCCGGCAGCTCGCCTCTTCGCACAACGCCACCAGCCGGGGCGTGCCCAGCACCGGCACGTCGCCGGAGCCCAGGGACAGCGCGGTGTCGGCTTCGGTGACGGCCAGCGACAGGCTGGCGGTCAGCCCGGTCGGCAGCCCGGAGTCGGGCTGCGCCGGCGCCACTGACGACTGTCGCGGCACGGCGGTTACGATACCGCCCCGTGGAGCCTCACTCCTGGAGCCCGTCCCACCAGGGCCCTGGCACGTCCTCCAGCGGTCCCCCGAGGCCGGCCGCCCCGCCCCCGGGGCCGTCCCCCGCCGCCCGCCCGCCCGCCGGCCCACCCCTGGTCGAGCCCCCGGTCCTGGAGCGGGTGCTGGGCGCCGCCCTGGCCCGGGGCGGGGACATGGCCGAGGTGTTCGCCGAGGACCGCCAGACCTCCGGCGCCGTGCTGGACGACGGCCGGGTGGAGGAGCTCTCCTCCGGCCGGGAGCGGGGCGCCGGCATCCGGGTGGTGGTAGGGGAGACCACCGGGTTCGCCCACACCGCCGACCTCTCCGAGCCGGGGCTGCTGGCCGCGGCCGAGGCCGCCGCCGCCGTGGCCCGGGAGGGGGGCGGCGGGGTGCGCACGGTGCGGTTGGACGGGCGGCGGCCGGTGGGCCACCGCGCCGAGGTGCTGCCCGCCGGCGTGGCCAAGGCCACGAAGCTGGAGCTGCTGACCCGGGCCGACGACGCCGCCCGGTCGTCGGGCTCGGCCGTCACCCAGGTCCAGGCCGCCTACGGCGACGCCCGGCGGCGCATCCTGGTGGCCCGCTCCGACGGGCTGGTGGCCGAGGACGACCAGGTGCGTACCCGGTTCAACGTGGTGTGCGTGGCCACTGGCGACACCGGCATGCAGACCGGCTATGAGAGCGTGGCCCGCACGGTGGGGTGGGAGCTCTTCGCCGAGGTGGACGTGGAGGACCTGGCCCGCACCGCCGCCGGGCGGGCGCTGGCCAAGCTGTCGGCCCGCCCGGCGCCCTCGGGCGAGGTGCCGGTGGTGCTGGCCGGCGGGAGCGGCGGCATCCTCTTCCACGAGGCCTGCGGCCATGGCCTGGAGGCCGACCACATCGTGAAGGACGCCTCGGTCTACGTGGGCCAGGTGGGGCAGCAGGTGGCCAGCCCGCTGGTCACCCTGGTGGACGACGGTACGGTGGCCGGAGAGTGGGGCAACTACGCCGTGGACGACGAGGGCCAGCCGGCGGCCCGGAACGTGCTCATCGAGGACGGGGTGCTGACCGACTACCTGTGGGACTGGCTGCGGGCCCGGAAGGAGGGCCGCCAGTCGTCGGGGAACGGCCGGCGCCAGAGCTACCAGCACCTGCCCATGGTCCGCATGACCAACACCTACCTGCTGGCCGGCCAGGAGGACCCCGGGGAGATCGTGGCCCAGACCCCGAGCGGGGTGTACGTGGCCAAGCTGGGCGGGGGCCAGGTCAACACGGCCACCGGCGACTTCGTGTTCGGCACCACGGAGGCCTACCTGATCGAGGGGGGGCGGATCACCGAGCCGTTGCGGGACGCCAACCTGATCGGCAACGGCCCCGAGGTGCTGCGCCGCATCGACGCGGTGGGCACCGACTTCGGCATGACCCCGGGCACCTGCGGGAAGGACGGGCAGAGCGTGCCCGTTGGTTGCGGGCAGGCCACCCTGCGCATCACCGGGGTGACCGTCGGCGGGACGGCGGCGTGAGCGAGCCGCAGGCGAGCGAGCCAATGGGCACAGGGCGCCGCTCGGCGGCGTTGCTCCCGAAGGGAGCCCGCCGATGAGCGAGCCGCAGGCGAGCGAGCCAATGGGCACAGGGCGCCGGTGGTGCGCATGAGCGCCGGCACCGGCGACCTGCTGGCGGTGGCCGAGTCCCTGGTCGACCGGGCGGCGCCCGGCGAGGGGCTGGAGGTGTACGTGGCCCGGGGCCACGACACCGAGGTGCGCGCCTACGGCGGCGAGGTGGAGTCGCTCTCCTCGGCCACCTCGGCCGGGGTGGGCATCCGGGTGGTGCTCGACGGCGGGGAGGGGGGCCATCGGCTGGGGTTCGCCTGGGTGGGCTCCCTCGATCCGGACTTGGCCCTGGCCGCCCTGGCCGAGGCCCGGGACAACGCCGCCTACGCCACCCCCGACCCCCACGTGGTCCTGGCCGTCCCCGACGGGGTGGCCGCCGCCGAGCTCGACCTGTGGGACCCCGGGTTCGCCGCCGTCCCCACCGAGCGTAAGGTCGACCTGGCCCTGGCCCTGGAGCGCCAGGTGCGGGCGGCCGACCCCCGCATCCGCCAGGTGGACTCGGCCGACTACGGCGACGGGAGCGTAGAGGTGGCGCTGGCCTCCACCGCCGGCATCCGGGCGGCCACCCGGCGGACTGGCGCCTACCTCTCGGTGTCGGCCATCGCCGGCGAGGGGGCGGACACCCAGACGGGCAGCGGCTTCAGCGTGGGCCGGTCGTTCGGCGACCTCGACCCGGACCGGGCGGCGGCCGAGGCGGTGGAGCGGTCGGTGCGCATGCTGGGGGCGGGCAAGGCCCGCTCCGGTCGCTGCACGGTGGTGTTCGACCCGCGGGTGGTGTCCACCCTGCTGTCGGTGGTCTCGTCGGCGTTGTCCGGGGAGGCGGTGGTGAAGGGCCGGTCGTTCTTCGCCGGGCGGGTGGGGGAGGCGGTGGCCGCCGAATCGGTCACCCTGGTGGACGACCCCACCGACCCCCGGGCCTACGGCGCCGGCGCCTACGACGGCGAAGGGCTGGCCTGCCGGCGGAACGTGCTGGTCGACGGCGGGGTCCTCCAGGGATTCCTCTACGACACGGTGGCCGCCCGCCGGGCCGGGACGGTGCCCACCGGCTCGGCGGTGCGGGGCGGGTTCGCCGGCACCCCGGGCGCCGGTTGCCGGGCGCTGGTCCTCCAGCCGGGAACGCTCGGCCAGGAGGAGATCCTGGCCGCGGTGGGCGAGGGGCTGTACGTGCAGTCGGTGACCGGGGTGCACTCGGGGGTGAACCCGGTGAGCGGCGACTTCTCGGTGGGGGCCGAGGGATTGATGGTGCGGGGTGGGGCGCTGGCCGAGCCGGTGCGGGAGGTCACCGTGGCCTCCACCCTCCAGCGGATGCTCCAGGCCATCGTCCACGTGGGCGGGGACGTGGAGTGGCTGCCGGGCATCGCCGCCGGCCAGACCCTGGCCGTGGGCGACATGCAGCTCAGCGGGAGCTGACCAGGTGGCCAGGGGCGGGTCGGCTGCCCGGCGGTCAGGACGAGGCGGCCTTGGCCGGGGTGGCGCCGCCCGAACTGCCCGAGGACCCGGACGAGCCCGAACTGTCTGAGCCACTGCCCGAGCTGGAGCCCTTGTCGCCGCCAGACGTCCCGGCCCCTTCCTTGGCCGCACCGTCCTTCTTGGCGTCGCCGCCCGACGAGCTGCCCCCGTCGCCGGACTCGCCGTCGCCCCGGTCCCGGCCGGCCTTGACCCCGTTGCCGCCGGCCCGGCTGTCGGTCTTGTAGAAGCCGCTGCCCTTCAGCACGATCCCCACCGGGGCGAACACTTTGCGGAGGGTGCCCCCGCAATGGGGACAGGTGGTGAGCGGGGCGTCGGAGAAGGACTGCACCACCTCGACGTGCTGCCCGCACGACGTGCACGCGTACTCGTAGGTGGGCATGGGTCTCCTCGTGGTCCGTCCGCCGGTGGGCCGGCCTGGCGTTCTCGCCGCCAGCCGGCCTCCGATTGGCACTCTCGATCCTAGAGTGCCAATCCTACCAAGCGCCCACTGCCACCCCGCCACCTCGCCGGCGCCGCGGCCGGGGAACCGGACCGGACGGCCTGGTGAGGGCCGAGGTCCGGGGGTGGAGCGGGGAAAGGGTACGGGGCGCGGGTTGGGCGCTACTCGACCAGCCGGGCCGGTACCACGGTGACCGGGAAGGGTCGGTCGGCCTCGTACGCCTCCTCGCCCCGCACCGTGGCGACCTCCTGGTAGGTCCCGTCGACCAGGTGGAGCACGGTCAGGCCGGGCTCGACCGGGTCCACCAGCCAGTAGGCGGGGGCGCCGGCCTTCTCGTACTCGAAGCGCTTGAGCGTGCGGTTGGTGTCGTCGGTGGAGGGCGACAGCACTTCGACCACCAGTAGCGGCGTCCCCGTGAAGGGGCCGTCGGGGTCGTAGTCCGAGCGACAGAACACCAGCAGGTCCGGTTCGAAGACGGTGCTCGGTGAGAGCTTCCAGTCGTACGGGGCGGTGAACGTCTCTGCGTCCTCGTGGGCAGATGCGATCAATAGCGCGAAGAGTCGATTGACGGCAAGCTGGTGCCGCCCCGACGGCGACGGCGTCATCAACAGTTTCCCGTTGACCAACTCGCGGCGGAACCCGTCGT
>JASHWO010000339.1 GCA_030044045.1 Acidimicrobiales bacterium | reverse complement strand
GGCCCACACCCGGTCGAGGAAGGTGGCGATCTCGGCGGTGAGCCGGGCCGGCCGGAGCCGGAGCTCGAACAGCGACCGGGCCTCCACCAGCCGGGCGTCGGGCAGCTGGTGGGCCAGCCGGCTGGCGTCGCCCAGGGGGTGGAGGCGGTCGGCCCGGTGCCCGAGCACCAGGGCCGGCACGGCCAGGTGCGCCCGCTCCTCGGCCGTCGGCGCCACCGGCCCCACCAGCACGCCGTGCAGCACGGCCACGATCTCGTCGGGGTCGAGGACCAGCGGGCCCGAGATCTGGTCGAGCGGGCCCAGCCAGGCACGGGGCACCCGGCGGGCCAGCCGGCCGGCGCCCCGGAGGACCGGCGCCGCGTAGCGGGTGGCGGCCAGCAGCGGCGTGTAGAGCAGCGCCGCCACCGGGGTGGCCTCCTCCAGCACGGGCATCTCCACGATCATGCCGGCCAGCCGGCCCGGGGCCAGGTGGGCCGCCATCAGGGTCACGTTGGCGCCCAGGGACACGCCGCCGAGCACCGGCCGGTCCACTTCGAGCCCGTCCAGGAGCCGCAGCACGGTGGCGGCGTAGGCGTCGATGCGGTGGGCGGCGGGCCGGCGCGGCTTGTCGGAGGCGCCGTGCCCGGGCAGGTCGAGCAGCACCACCCGGTGGCCGGCCGCCGCCAGGTCGCCGGCCAGGCGGCGGTTGACGGCGTTGTCCAGGAGCAACCCGTGGAGGTAGACGAGCGTCCGCTTGCCGCTGCCGTGGATCTCGTAGGACAGGGTCAGGTCCCCGTCCCGGAACGTCCCGAGCTGGTGGGGCATCGCCGTCCAGGCTGCCACGCCGGGCCGGGGACCGTGCCGCCAGGCCGGGTCAGCGAGCGGCCTGCTCCTCCTCCAGGCCGGCCAGCAGCCGGTGCACCAGCTCGTCGGTGGCGGTCTCTTCGGGCTCCCTTACGCCGACCAGCGGGGTGAGGGAGGCGTAGCCGGCGGCCACCAGGGCGCCGTCGTCCTCCGGGAGCTCGTCGCCCACGTCGCCCAGCGAGGGCACGGCCGGCCCCAGGGTCAGGTGCACCTCGCCCTCGCCGGTGCCCGGCGTCGAGCCCGATCCGGCCGGCCGGCGCTGCACGACGTCGCTGGCCGCCTTGACGAGCCCGGCAGTGCTGATGCGGCCCCGCCGCACCCCCCGCAGCTCGTCCGGGGGGACGGACGGCACGTTCAGGTTCAGCACCGTCCGGACCGGCGCCGCCGCCAGTGCCGGCAGCAGGGCCACGGCCAGGCCGGCCGCCGTCCCCCAGTGCTCGACGGCCGCCCCCGACCGCATGGACACGGCCAGCCCGCTGAGCCCGAGCTGGGCCCCGGTCAGGACGGCGCCCACGGTGCCCGAGTGCAGGACCGACCGCCCCACGTTGACGCCGAGGTTGATCCCCGAGACCACCAGGTCCGGTCGGGGCCCGAAGGCACCGAGGGCGGCCACGATCACCGAGAGGGCGGGTGAGGCGTCGAGCCCGTAGGCCGGCACCTCCTCGGCCCCGGCGACCGGCATCTCCCGGTAGGCGATGGCCTCGCGCTCGTAGACCGTGCCTACGGCGGCGGCGGCCCCGCTGTGGTTGGCCAAGGGGGCGACCACCACCACCTGGCGGTCCTCCGCCGGCGTGCCGGCGGCCGCCCACCCGGCCAGGGCCCGGGTGATGGCCGCCAGCCCGGGCGCGTGCACGCCGTCGTCGTTGGTCACCAGGATGCGCACGCGCCAGTACGCTATCGCCCACCCGCCGACGGGCGGTGCCCATCGAGGCCCATCGACGGAGGACCGCATGCCCGACACCCCGCCCCGACCGGCCGCCTCGCCCACCGGCGAGCAGTGGGTGATCGGGCACGGGCGCCAGCAGCTGGTGGTGTGCGAGGTCGGGGCCACCGTGCGGGCCTACACCGTGGGCGACGACGAGGTGCTGGACGGGTTCGGCCCCGGCGAGTGGTCCCCCAGCGGCCGGGGCCAGGTGCTGGCCCCGTGGCCGAACCGGCTGGGCGACGGGCGGTACGAGTTCGCCGGGCTCCGGGCCCAGGCGGCGCTGGACGAGCCCGAGCGGGGCAACGCCATCCACGGGCTGGTGCGCTGGCTGCCCTGGCGGCGCGAGGCCCAGGCGCAGAACGTGCTGGTGCTCTCCTGCCGGGTGCACCCCGGGCCGGGCTACCCGTTCAGCCTGGACGTCCAGATCGAGTACCGGCTGGGGCGGGACGGGCTGGTGGTGACCACCAGCGCCGCCAACCCGGGCGAGCGGGCGCTCCCCTTCGGGCTGGGCTTCCACCCCTACCTCACGGTGGGGACCGAGCGGGTGGACACGGCGCTGCTGGCCCTGCCGGCCCGGCAGCGGCTGGTGCTCGATGCCCGCTCGTTGCCCACCGGCGAGGTCCAGCCGGTGGCCGGGACCGAGTACGACTTCACCGACCGGCGGGCGGTCGGCCCCACCCGGATGGACACCGCCTTCACCGGGCTCGACCGCGACGGGGAGGGCCTGGCGTGGGCCTCGCTGGACGACCCGGCCACCGGCCGCCGGGTGTCGCTCTGGATGGACGACCGGTTCGGGTACCTCATGTGCTTCACCGGTGACGCCCTCGAGGACCCGTCGCGCCGCCGCCGGTCCCTGGCGTTGGAGCCCATGACCTGCCCGCCCGACGCCTTGCGCTCCGGCCGGGACCTGGTGGTGCTGGAGCCCGGGCAGCAGTGGGAGGGGAGCTGGGGGCTGCGCCCCTCCTGAGCGGCCGGGCCCCGGGCCTGGGCCGCGGCGCGGTGTGGGCCTCCGTTCCGGCGCCG
>JASHWO010000338.1 GCA_030044045.1 Acidimicrobiales bacterium | reverse complement strand
CCGCGCCCGCCGTCACCCCTCGGTGCCCTCCGATGTCTCGCCCGCGGCCGGGCCGGTGCCGTCACCCGGCCCGGCGGCTGCGTGGCCACTGTCATCCGGCACGGCTGCGTGGCCACGGTGCCCGGTCTCGACGGCCCCGCCGGCGGCGGCCTTGGCCACCAGGCGCTCGTGCTCGTCCTCGGGCACGTCGGTGGCCTCGTCCACCAGCAGCACCGGGATGCCCTCGCGCACGGCGTAGCTCCGGTGCAGGCGCGGGTTGTACAGCAGGTCCTCGTCGGCGAACCAGAGCAGCGGCCCCTTGTCCACCGGGCAGGCCAGCACCTCCACCAGCAACTGGTCCAACGGCATGGCGTGTGTCTCCTCCCTCTCGCGGCGTGGTCGCACCAGCCGGCCGGCGGGCGTCAGATGACGCCTGGCCCTGGCAGCGCCGTCAGGTGGCGCCTGGCGCCACCTTGGCCACCAGGTCGAGCACCTCGCCCACGTGGCGCTCGCAATCCTCCGCCGTCCTGGCCTCCACGTTCAGCCGGAGCAGCGGCTCGGTGTTGGACGGCCGCAGGTTGTACCACCAGTCTCCGTGGTCCACGGTCATCCCGTCGAGCCGGTCCACGGCGAAGCCGGCCGCCACCTCGTGGGCGCCCACGGCGCCGGTGGCCGCTGCCGGGTCGGCCACCTCGGTGTTGACCTCGCCCGAGTCGGCGTAGCGCCGGTAGGGCTGCAGCAGATCGGAGAGCGGCACGCCGGCCCGGCTCATCAGCTCCAGCACCACCAGGGCGGCGATGATCCCCGAGTCGGCCCGGTAGTTGTCGCGGAAGTAGTAGTGGCCGGAGTGCTCGCCGCCGAATACGGCCCCGGTGTCGGCCATCACCGCCTTGATGAAGGAGTGTCCCACCCGGGTGCGGACGCCCACCCCGCCGTGCTCGGCGATCACCTCGGGCACCACGTGGGAGCAGATGAGGTTGTAGAGGACGGTCGAGCCCGGGTGCTTGTCGAGCATGGCCGCGGCCACCAGCGCCGTGGTGAGCGAGCCGGACACCGGCTCGGCCCGCTCGTCCACCAGGAATACCCGGTCGGCGTCGCCGTCGAAGGCCAGCCCGATGTCGGCCCCCGAGGCCAGCACTGCCGCCCGCAGGTCGGCCAGGTTCTCCGGCTGGATGGGGTCGGCCGGGTGGTTCGGGAAGGTCCCGTCCAGCTCGGGGTAGAGGATCTCCACCTCGAAGGGGAGGTCCTCCATCACCAGGGGCACCACCAGCCCGCCCATGCCGTTGGCCGTGTCGGCCACCACCTTCAGCGGCCGCAGGACGTCCCGGTCCACGAAGGAGCGGACGTGGGTGGCGTACTCCTCCAGGAGATCCCGGTGCTCCAGCGGCGCCGGGCTGCCGGCCGCCGGGGCCGGGGCCGTGCCGGCCAGCACCTCGTTCGTGACGGCCTCGATCTCCGCCAGCCCGGTGTCCCGTCCGATGGGCCGGGCACCGGCCAGGCAGAGCTTGATCCCGTTGTAGGCGGCCGGGTTGTGCGAGGCGGTGAACATGGCCCCCGGGGCGTCGAGCCGGCCGGAGGCGAAGTAGAGGAAGTCGGTGGAGGCCAGACCCAGGTCGACCACGGCCGTCCCCTCGGCCCGGACGCCGTCGGCGAAGGCCGCCGACAGCTCGACCCCGCTCGGGCGCATGTCCCGCACCACCAGCAGGCCTGGCGCCTGGGCAAAACGGGCCACGGCCCGACCCACCGCCCGGCAGAGGTCGGCATCGAGCTGGTCGGGCACGGTGCCCCGGATGTCGTAGGCCTTGAAGACGTCGCCGGTCACCGCCATGGGCTGGTCAGCCTAGACGCGGCAGGCCCGCCGGCCGCTCAGGACGTGGTGGTGATCGCCATGCCCACCATCGGCTCGTTCAACGGCCGCCCGCCCATCGAGCCGTAGAAGCGGGCGCTGCCGAAGGCGAAGAGGCCGCCGTCGCTGGCCACCTCCCAGTAGCCGCCAGAGGTGGCGCCATCGGGTACAGCGCCGGTGCCCGAGGGTGTGGCGGCGATGCCCACCACGGGGGCGTTCAGCGGCTGCCCGCCCATGGAACCGTAGAACTGGGCCGAGCCGAAGGCGAAGATGCCGCCGTCGCTGGCCACCTCCCAGTAGCCGGTGCCCGAGGGTGTGGCGGCGATGCCCACCACGGGGCGGTCGAGGTGCCGGCCACCCATCGAGCCGTAGAACTGGGCGTCGCCGAAGGCGAAGATGCCGCCGTCGCTGGCCACCTCCCAGTAGCCCTGGCCTGTCGGGGCCGCCGCCGTGCCCACGATGGGGGCGTTCAGCGGCCGGCCACCCATGGAGCCGTAGAACTGGGCCGAGCCGAAGGCGAAGATGCCGCCGTCGCTGGCCACCTCCCAGTAGCCGTGCCCTGTGGGCGGCACGGCCATGCCCGCGATGGGGGCGTTCAGGTGCCGGCCGCCCATCGAGCCGTAGAACTGGGCGTCGCCGAAGGCGAAGATGCCGCCGTCGCTGGCCACCTCCCAGTACCCGCCACCGGCCGGCACCGCCGCCGTGCCCACGATGGGGGCGTTCAGCGGCCGGCCACCCATCGACCCGTCGAACGGTGCGGTGCCGAAGGCGAACAACCCGCCGTCGCTGGCCACCTCGCGGTAGCCGGTGGCCGGAGCGGTGCCGGGCGGCGGCAGCGAGGCCGCGGGCAGCGTGGCGAACACCACCTGGCGCCCCACCACCGGGCCGTCGCCCGACACGGCCACGTAGGAGAGGGCCAGTGTGGCGGCCGTGGACAGCTCGGGATGGAGCAGGAGCTGGTAGTCGCTCCCCCACTGGAACCCGGGGATCTCGAACGGCACCGGCGCGCTCCACGGCCCGGCCGGCGAGGTGGCGGTGCGCACCGCGGCCACGTCGGTGCCGCCGCCGGGGGCGGCCAGCGGATCGGGCAGCACGTACACCATGGCCAGATCACCGGAGGCGAGCTGGGTCACGTCCACCTGGCCGGCGTAAGCCCCGTCGTACCCGGGGGGCATCACGTCGGCCGACGCCGCGGCCAGCGCCGATGGCGACCGGCCGGTGGCGGCGGCGGACGCCCACTGGCCGCCGGGCAGCAGGTACTGGTAGTCGGCCGGGTCCGAGGCCTCCGGCGCGCCGCCGGGGCCGTCGCCCACCGGGACCCGGGCCACGGCCATGGCCGAACAGGTGGCTTCCGGCACGCCGAGGGCGCTGAAGGCGTCGGTGGAGTTGCCGTAGGCGGCGTAGAGGTAGAGGTAGCCGCCGACCTCCAGGGCGCTGCCGTAGTTGCCGGTGGTGGCCGCACCACCGTCGTAGCTGGTGGTGGCGGTCGCCGGGCACGTGGCCGGGGGGAGGTCCGGTGCCGACGCCGGCCCGAGGGGCATGGTGACCACCTGGCCCCCGGGCGAGGTGAGCTGGGTGCCCGTGGTCCACGTGCCGCCCATCCCGACGATCTCGTTGTCCTGGTCCAGGCACTCGGCGCCGTAGGAGGCGAGCACCCCGTCGGAGAGGGCCCCTGTGGCCTGGCGCTGGTCGGCCAGGCCGTTGACCCAGTTGTCGCAGGTGGTGCCGGGCAGCAGGTCGGGATAGTCCCCGAGGAGCTGGTACGGCTCGGTGGCGTCGGCCGGCTCGGCGGCCACGTCCCCTGTGCACTGGGCCGACCCGCTGGCCACGGCCGCCGTCAGCGGCTGGACGGCCTCGTCCAGGTCGGGCGGCAGGGACAGCGGGGCCACCGCCGCCGTCCCGTCCCGGGTGAAGCAGTCGACCGCGCCGCCCGACGCGCCGGATCCGTCCGGCGTGTCCACGACGGTGGTATCGCCGAACACCCACAGGTCGCCGTCGGTGGCCGTGGGCGCGCTGAACCCGTCGTCACGCGCCACCGTCCGGGTCCACCCTGTGGGGGCGGTGTCGAGCGGGCTGGTGTACTGGCCGGCCACCGGCCGGGCCGACCAGGGACCCCCGGCCGGTGTGCCTGGTGTCACCCCCGTGGTGCCGCCCGCGGTGGCGGGCACGGCGTGCCCGGTGCCGGCGATCTCGGGCTGCTCGCCGGGGGGCGCACCGGCCGCGCCGGGCCGGGCCG
>JASHWO010000337.1 GCA_030044045.1 Acidimicrobiales bacterium | reverse complement strand
GCCGTGCCCCCGGTGCCCCCGGTGCCTCCGGTGCCTCCGGCGGCGGGGGCGGTGGACCCGGATGTACTTCCGGCGGCGGCGGACCCGCTCCCGGACGGGGCGGGGCCGGACGTGCCGGCGGCGGACGCCGGACCGGCCCCCCGACCCGACGACGTGGACGGGGGGGCTGACGTGGCCCCGTGGGATGTCGTGGTGGGGTTGGACAGCACCACGGGACCGACCACCGGGGCCAGCGCCCCGGTGACGTAGGGGTTCGGGCAGTTGGTGGCGTCGACGGTGCCCGGGTTGGCGGCCCCGTTGATGCGGCCGATAGCGGCGAAGTCGTCCTGGACCAGGTTCGGGGGCAGCGGCGTGTAGCCCAGCTCCCCGGCCTGGCGCTGCCCGGCGCAGGCGATGAACTTGACGAACGCCCCCAGGACGGCGCCGATCGACGCCGGTACCTCTCCCTCCTCGGTGACCATGTAGCCGTAGGCCGAGATGGGATAGGCCGTGGCCTGCGGGCTCTGGAACACCCCCGTCAGGTTCTGCTCGAGGTCGGGCTGGAGCACGTCGTTCTCCAGGGCGGTGGCGTCGTCGACCTGCGACGGCTGGACGTAGGCCCCGGCGGCGTTCTCCACGCTGGCGCAGGGCATGCCGTGCTCGATGGCGTAGCCGGTCTCTACGTAGGTGATCGAGCCGCCATTGCCAGCCACGTAGTTGGACGCGTTGTCCGATCCGCTCTGGCCGATCCAGTTGGCGAAGTCGTAGGGCGAGTAGTTCCCCGCACCCTGGGGGACGGGCCAGATGGCCTGGGGGCCCGAGGGCGACCCGAGCTTCGCGGTGTAGGCATCCCAGAGCGACGGCTCCAGCGTGTCGAGGTAGTCGGAGAAGACGTAGTTGTCGCCGGAGGCGTCGGTGCGGTACACGACGGTGATCGGCTGCGACGGGAGGACCACGCCGGGGTTCAGGGCCTGGATGGCCGGCGAGCTCCAGGAGGTGACGGTCCCGGTGAAGATCCCGGCCAGCACCGTCGGGTCGAGATCCAGGTTCGGGACCCCGGCCAGGTTGTACATGATGCAGTCGGCCCCCCCGACCAGCGGGAGGTACTGGTAGGCCTCGCCGGCCGGCGGTGTGTCGTTGGCCTGGCCGGTGCTGTAGCCGATCTCGCTGGCCCCGAAGTCCACCTGGCCCTGGGCGAACTCGTTCAGGCCGACCACCGACGACGTGGACTGGTAGTTGACCGAGAGCCCACCCAGGTTCGGGCTGGCCACGTCGGCCACCCACTGCTCGAGTGCCAGGGCCGCCCAGCTCGAGCCGGTACCGGTGACGGTGGGCCCGCTGGCCCCGGCCGGCGCGGCGGCACCCAGGACCGGGACGGCCGCCAGGGTCAGCGGCAGCAGCCACCAGGCGCGACGTGCCCGGCGACGCGCCGCGGCGCGGGGGGTGGGGGCGGGAGGTGCGGGCGGCATGGCCGGCTACCCGAACCGGCCGTGGACGTAGTCCGCCGTCCGGGGGTCGGTCGGGTCCGAGAAGATCTGCTCGGTGGGCCCGGACTCCACCACGCGCCCGGGCTCGTTCTCCGCCGCCAGGAAGAAGGCGCAGCGGTCGGACACCCGCTGGGCCTGCGGCATGTTGTGGGTGACGATCACCACCGTGATCTCGTGGCCGATCTCGGCGATCGTCTGCTCGACGCGGCGGGTCGACGAGGGGTCCAGAGCCGAGCAGGGCTCGTCCATCAACAGCACCGACGGGCGGACGGCCAGCGACCGGGCGATGCACAGCCGCTGCTGCTGCCCGCCCGAAAGCTGGCCGCCGGGCGCCCGCAGACGGTGGCGGACCTCCGACCAGAGCCCGGCCTTGGTCAGCGCCTCCTCCACCACGGCGTCCTTGTCCGCCACCCTGGTCCTCGAGAAGCGCAGCCCGGAGAGGACGTTGTCGTAGACCGACATCGCCGGGAACGGGTTGGGCTTCTGGAACACCATCCCGATGTTGCGGCGTACCGCCGTGACCTGCCGGCCCGGCCCGTACACGTCCTCCTCGTCCAGCAGCACCGAGCCGGCCATCTGTGCCCCGGCCACCGACTCGTGCATGCGGTTCAGGACGCGCAGGAAGGTGGACTTCCCGCACCCGGACGGGCCGATCAGCGCCGTCACCTGCGAGGGCTCCATGGCCAGGGAGACCCGCTCCAGGACCAGGTGGCGGCCGAACCAGGCCGAGACGTCCTCGGCCACCAGCCGGGATCCCCGGCGGGGCGGGACATCCGGCGGGTGGCCCCCGTCGGGAACCAGGGTCGCGGTGGTCACGTGCCGGTACCTCCGATGCCTTCCGGTGCCGCCTCCCGCCGCCGCGGCGCCGGCCGGCGGAGCCACCGGAGGCCGCGGCCGAGCTGCACCGAGCCGGCCAGGCGGGCCAGCAGGAAGAGGGCAAACACGATGATGTACAGGACGAGCGCCGCCGTGAAACCGAGGTCGATGGCCGACCGGAGAGGCAGCTTGATCTGCTGGTAGGTGAGCAGCGGCAGGGCCTCCTGGGGGCCGCTGAGGGGGTTGGCGTTGATCACGGTGCTGCCGAAGATGGTCACCAGCAGGGGTGCCGCCTCCCCCACGATGCGGGCCACCCCGAGGAGCGCTGCCGTGAGGAGCCCGGACCGGGCCGTGGGCAGCACCACCGACCACACCGTCCGCCACTCGTGGGCGCCGATCGACGCCGAGGCCTCCCGCAGGTCGTCGGGCACCACCTTCAGCACCTCCTCGGTGCCCCGGGCCACGGTGGGCAGCAGGATCACGGTGAGGGCCAGCGACCCGGCGAACCCGGAGAAGCCCTCGCCCAGGCTGATGATCCAGATGGCGTAGACGAAGATGCCGGCCACGATGGCCGGGACCCCACTCATAGCGGTGACCACGATGCGGACGGCGTGGGAGAAGCGCCCGCCGACCTCGTGGAGGAACACCCCGGTCATCACCCCGGCGGGCACGCCGAGCAGGGCGGCGATGCCCGCCTCCTCCAGGGTGCCCACGATGGCGTGGCCCACCCCGGCCGTGCCCGGCGGGCTGAGCGGGCCCACCCCCTGCTGGTCGTGGAAGAACACGTGCAGGTCCAGCAGGTGCCAGCCCTTCACCACGACGTAGACCGTGAGCAGCACCAGCGGCACCAGCATGGCCAGGCCGCCCAGGACCACCACCGCCGCCGCCAGGCGGTCGGCCGCCACCAGCCGGCCGTGGATCTCCAGGTTCACCAGCCAGTAGAGGAAGAGGAACAGGCCCACCCAGCACACGGTGAAGCCCAGGTGGCCCGACAGGGTGGTGAGCTGA
>JASHWO010000336.1 GCA_030044045.1 Acidimicrobiales bacterium | reverse complement strand
CACCGGCCTGCCCCCCGACCCGCCCCCGTCCCCCATCACCTGGCAACCGTGCCCGTCCACCCCCGGCTACCGGTGCGGCACGGTGCCGGTGCCCGTCGACTACCGCCACCCCCACGGCGCCACCATCGACCTGGCCGTCATCGAGAAGCCGGCCGGCGACCCGGCGGCCTCCCGCGGGGCCCTCCTCTTCAACCCCGGCGGCCCGGGGGAGAGCGGGGTGCAGATCCTGCCGGTGCTGGCCTCGCTGGTCCCGCCGGCCGTCGCCCGGGACTTCGACCTGGTGAGCTTCGACGAGCGCGGCACCGGGGCCAGCGACGGCCTGACCTGTGGGCCGTCCCCGGCGGCAGCGGCCAGCGTGGACCCGGTGCCGGCCGCCGGCCGCCCCCTCCCGGCCGCCGCCCTCTACCGCGATCTCGACGCCTCCTGCCGGCAGGGCGACCCGGCCCTGCTGGCCCACGTGGACAGCACCGACGCCGCCCGGGACATGGACCGCGTCCGCCAGGCCCTCGGCCTCCGGAAGATCAGCTACTGGGGCCTCTCCTACGGCACGGTGTTGGGGTCGGTGTACGCCCACCTCTTCCCAGGCCACGTCCGGGCCATGGTCCTCGACGGCGCGGTGGAGGCCACCTCGCCCCTGGCCACACAGGCCGGCGCCGAGGCACCGGCCATCGTGGCCTCGCTCGACCACTTCTTCGCCACCTGCGGCGGCCGGTCGCCGTGCCCGCTCGGCACCGACCCGCGGGCCGCCTTCGACGGGCTGGCCGCCCGCCTCCAGCGACAGCCCCTCCCGGCCCCCGGCGACGGCGACGACCGGCCGGTGACCGTGGGCGACCTGGTCACCGCCGCCCTCTTCTACCTGAGCGTGCCCGGCGTGGCCGGCACCTTCGTGACAGCCCTGGTGGCGGCCGAGGGGGGCGACGGCTCGGGCCTGCGCTCCCTCTCCCTCGCCTTCGAGCAGGACCTCGACGGGGCGTCGCTGGTCGGGCCGCAGTGGGCCTACACCTGCAACGACGCCCGCGCCCACCCGAGCCCGCAGGCCGCCGGCCGGCTGGCCCGCTCGCTGGACGCCCGGTACGGCGTGGCCGGGGCGGAGGCCGTCACCTACGACCTGGGCGGCTGCCTGGACTGGCCGGCGAGCGACCAGCCGGTGACCGGCGTGCACGTGGACGGCGGCCCGAGGATCGTGGTGATCGGCAACACCGGCGACCCGAACACGCCCCACGCCGCCGCGGTGCAGCTCGCCCGGTCGCTGGGAACGGGCACCCTCGTCACCTGGCGCGGCTGGGGCCACACCTGGCTGCTGAACGGCTCGACCGACCCCTGCATGCGCCAGGTGGTCGACGCCTACCTGGTGGACGGGCGAACGCCGGCCCCCGGCACCACCTGCGGCTAGGAGCCCGGCGGGTCCCCGGGCCCGCGGTGGGCCGGGCACTCGACACCGGTGCCGCCGGGGTGGAGAGTGGGTGGTCGGGGATCGTCCGAACGCAGGGAGGTCGACCATGTCCGTGACCTGTGGCCATCTCGAGACCGTCGTCGAGGTGCAGCCGTCGAGCGACGGCTGTGAGGACTGCCTCCGCACGGGCGGCCGATGGGTGCACCTCCGGCTCTGCATGCAGTGCGGCCACGTCGGCTGCTGCGACAGCTCGCCCGGCCACCACGCCACCGCCCACTGGCAGGAGCACCCCGATCATCCGATCATCCGGTCGTTCGAGCCGGGCGAGGACTGGTGGTGGTGCTACGTCGACGAACTGTTCTTCGAGGTCGACGGAGCCCCGCCGGCGCCCTCGCACCCCTGAGCCCGGGACGCCCGCCCCCGGCCCCCCCCCCGGCGGCGGCGGCGAAGGATGTCACCGGCACGGCACGGCCTGGCGCCCGGTGGTCACCAGGAGCGCCCAACCGGTCACGCCCCGGCTGGGTCGTCGGCCAGCGCCGCCAACAGCTCGCGGGCGACCCACCGGTTCGACCGTCCGGGCATCCGGGCCGCCTGCTCGACCACCGAGGCACGCGTCAGTTGGCGCAAGAGGTTGGTCGCCCCCTGGCCGGTCACCCCCAGCGCAGCGGCCACGCCGGCGGTGGTGACGAACGGGTTCTGCACGAGCAGGTCCACGATCTCGTAGGCCCGGCTCCGCGTGCCATGCAGCCGTCGACGGTAAGCCTCACGAAGATCCGTCAGCCGCTCGGCGCGGCAGACGGCATCGACGGCTTGGGTGGCGACAGCCTCCAGGAAGAACTGCAGCCATTGCTGGATCTCGCCGCGCTCACGGACCGCCTGCAGGCACTCGTAGTAGCGATCCCGGTGACGCTCGAAGTACGCGCTCACGTAGAGGAGCGGCCCTGGCAGGTGA
The DNA here is from genome assembly GCA_030044045.1 of Acidimicrobiales bacterium. The sequence goes on along the minus strand of JASHWO010000336.1, from coordinate 10,786 downwards.
CCCTCGCTGACGAGGAAGAACACCACGAGGAGGCGACCCAGGCGGCCGTTCCCGTCAAGGAACGGGTGCAGCGTCTCGAACTGATAGTGCAGCAATGCACACCGTACGAGGGGCGGCATCGGCAGTTGCTCATGGGCGAACCGCTCCCAGTCGGAGAGGCCGTCGACCATCTCGTCGGCTGGCGGCGGCACGAAGATGGCCGTGGTGGGCCGGTTGTCCGGGGACCCGATCCAGTTGGGGGACGTCCTCACGTTCCCCGGCTGCCGCTCCTGACCGCGCACGCCGGCGAGCAGCACACCGTGGATCTCCTCCACGAGGCGACGAGAGATGGGGAGCGACACCAATCGCTCCAAGCCGTAGTCCATGGCTCGTACGTAATTGACGACTTCCAGCACATCACCCCACACGTCATCGCGGGACTCGGCGTCGAAGACCTCGGCGATCGTCGCCTGCGTGCCCTCGATCCGGGAGCTGGCAACCGCCTCACGCCGGATGTATGCATTGACGAGGAGCTGGGGGTTTGGGAGCAGCCGCCCTGCAGCGGCCAGCCGGCCGACGGCCCGATCGGCTTCGGACAGAAGCGACACCGTACGCTCGTCAAGGAGTAGTGACCTCGGGATGGGCTCGGGCACGAACGTGTGGAAGCCGTGCGGCCCCGGCGTCCGCACCACGCGCCCGAATCGGGGGGAGACGAACCGTTGGGGATCCACGGGCAGAAGATACAACAAAAACCGGTATTTGGTTTGATCTTATGCCGGCGGGGCAAAGTCCGTTGGACCTCCGCCGACGAGGCCCGTCCCGGACAGCACCTCCCGTGAGGTCCCGCTAGGGGGTGGGGCCGAGGGGGTGGCGGTAGACGTTGGTCTCCCGGCGCTCGAAGCCCAGGCGCTGGTAGAGGCGGTTGGCCGCGGCACGGTCGGGCCGCGAGGTGAGGTCCACCGTGCGGGCCCCGGCCTCCCGGGCGGCGGCCAGCGCCGCCCGGACCAGGGCCGACCCGATCCCGCTCCCCCGGCGCTCCCCGTCCACCACCACGTCCTCGATCCAGGCCCGCACCCCGGTGGGCAGCCGGAAGGTGGCCAGCGTCAGGGCGCCCACCACTGCCCCCCCGGCATCCCTGCCCACGAACAGGGTGGTGGCCGGCGAGCCCACCACCTCGGCCAGCGCCTCCAGGGTGAGCGGGGGCGCCGACGACGAGATCTGGGGGAGCAGCTTGGCCACGGCGGCCAGCAGCCCGGCATCGGCCGAGCCGACCGGCTCGACGGTGACCCCTGTCCCCCCGATCCCCGAGCCCCCGAGCTCCGGTTCCCCGACCCCCGGCCGCCCAGGCGCCGGCGCCCCGGCGGCGGTCACTGCTCGGGACGGGCCGGGCCCCGCCACATGGGCTGGCGGACCTGGTCGTAGAGCACGTCGCGGTGCTCGCCCCGGAGGGCGGCGAAGACGGGCTCGCCCCACCGCTCCACCCCGGCCAAGGGGCTGGGCAGCGTCTCGGGAGTGAACCAGCCGACGTCCCGGCACTCCAGCGGGTGCGGCTCCAGCTTGCCCCCGACGGCCCGGCAGTAGAAGACGAGCGAGTAGAGGGGGACCCGGGTGAAGCCCAGCCGCAACCCGTCCAGCACGGCGATCAGCCGCACCGGCTCGGCGTCGATCCCGGTCTCCTCCCGCACCTCCTTCACCACCACCTCGGCGGCCGAATAGCCGACGTCGCACCAGCCGGTGGGGTACAGCCACACCCCCGAGTCGGCCCGCTGGATCAGGAGCAGCTCGCCGTCGTCGTTCCCCACCGCTGCCCCCACGGCCACCTTCGGCGTGACGTAGCCGGGCACCCCGCTGCGCACCTGGCCCAGCCACTCCTGGACCAGGTCACCGGCGTCCTCCAGGCCCTCCACCCCGTCGTCGGCCACCGCCCGGATGTCGGCCGCCACGTGCAAGATCTCCTCGAACCGCTCGCGCTCGTACAGGCTCTCGGTGAAGCCGAGCCCCGTCCGGGCGATGGCCGCCAGGCTCTCGCTCCACCGGAGCAGGGTCCGGGTGGGCACGTGCGGGTCCACGGGCCCGACGCTACCGCGCCAGGGCCGTGTCCCGGCCCTGCACGCCGCCCGGGCCCGCCATGGAGCAGAATGGACCGTGCCCGTGAACGAGGACTGCCGCCACTACGTCATGCAGACCACGTCGCGAGGGGAGAAGCTCGAGCGCTGCAAGATCGGGGCCAACGAGCCACTCCCCTTCACCTGCCCCGACGGTTGCGTCTTCTACGAGCCCCGCCGAGTCTCCTCTGCCGGATGGCAGGTGCCGCGGAGCGGGCCACCGGCCGGCGGGCGCTGACCACGGGCAGGGGCGACCGGCTCCCGGTGCTCGGGGCCGGGCCCTTCCGGCTCCGGGGGTTCGCGGCAGCCGACGCCGACCTGGTCCGCGAGGCGGGTCGGGACCCGGTGATCCCCCTGGTGACGAGCGTGCCGGCTGGGGCCACGGCGGCGCAGGCCCGGGCCTTCGTGGAGCGCCAGCGTCACCGCCTGCGCGACGGGTACGGCTACTCCTTCGCCATCGCCGAAGCGGCCACCGACCGGGCGGTGGGCGCCATCGGCCTCTGGCTGCGGGACGCCGACCGGGGCCGGGCCTCGGTGGGCTACTGGGTGGTGGCACCAGCCCGCGGGCGGCGGGCGGCGGGGCACGCCCTGGCCGCCCTCAGCGCCTGGGCCCTGAGCGAGCGCCGGGTGCCCCGTCTCGAGCTCTTCGTGGAGCCCTGGAACGTGGCGTCGATCCGGACGGCCGAGGGCGCCGGGTACACCTGCGAGGGGCTGCTGCGGAGCTGGGAGGTGGTGGGCGACGAGCGCCGGGACATGTACGTCTACTCCCTGCTGCCAGGGGACCGCCCGGGGCAGCCAGGGGACCGCCCAAGGCCGCGACCCGGCTGAGCGGCGGCCACCGTCACCCCTCCAGGACGTCCCCCAGCAGGTCGACCTGGACCCCCTCGGCGCGGAGCCAGTCCAGCGCCCCCTCCACGGCGCCGGCCGACCCCTCCAGCTCGCAGACGATCCAGCCCTGGTGCTCCTCCACGTTGGCCCGGCGGATGTTCGGCTCCACGTCGTAGCGGCGCACCAACCGGGCCAGCACCGGCACCCGGACCAGGGGCTCGGGAAAGGTGAGCTTGACCCGCACCGAGGTCACCGGGCACCCCCGGTCGCCGCCGGTTGCGGCTGGGCGGCCGGCCGGCCAGGCAGCACCCGGTTCAGGCTGCCGCTCCGGAACCCCTCCAGGTCCAGGGCCACGAAGGCGTAGCCGGCGCCCTGCACGGCCGGCACCACCTCGTCCCGCCGGGCCAGCACCGCGCCCAGCTCGCCCTCGGGGACCTCCAGCCGGGCCACCTGGCCGTGGTGGCGCACCCGCAGCTCGGGGAAGCCCAGAGCCCGCAGGGCCGACTCGGCAGCGGCCACCGACCGAAGCCGGCCCAGGGTCACCGGGGTGCCGTAGGGGATGCGGGAGGCCAGGCAGGCCGCGGCCGGCTTGTCCCAGGTCCGCAGGCCCAGCCGGCGGGAGCAGTCCCTGACTCGGGCCTTGGTGAACCCGGCGGCCACCAGCGGGAAGCGGGCCCCGCCCGCCGCCGCCGCCGCCTGGCCCGGGCGGTGGTCGCCCAGGTCGTCCAGGTTGACCCCGAGCACCACGGTGGCCGCCTCCCGGCGGGCCAGCGGCTCCAGGGCGGTCATCAGCGCCGTCTTGCACCGGGCGCAACGGTCGGCCCCGTTGGCCACGTACGCCGGGTCCTCCATCTCGTCGGTGGGCACGCCAACCCAGCGCATCCCCCACTCGGCGGCCAGGGCCTGGCAGTCGGCCTCCTCTTCGGGCGCCAGCGAGGGCGAGACGGCGGTGGCGCAGAGCACCCGGCCGGCACCCAGGGTGTCGTGGGCCACCCGGGCCAGGAAGGCCGAGTCGGCCCCACCGCTGAAGGCCACCACCACCCGCCCCAGCCGGCGGAGCTCGGTCCGCAGGGCCTCCAGCGTCCCGGCCCCGGTACCGGGCCCAACCCCCACGTCGGGCACGGCCACGGTCACGGCCCCCACGTCGGGCACGGCCACGGTCACCGACCGCACCAGACGCGGTCGAGCACGTCGGCCAGCGGCGCCACCATCCCGAAGGAGAAGGGACCGAACTCGGCGTAGCGGGCCGAAGCCTCGTCGAAGCGCATGGTGTAGACGCACTCCTTCAGGTCGGCCGGCCGGGCGCCGAAGAGCGTCACCCCCCACTCCCAGTCGTCGAGCCCGGTCGAGCCGGTGATGAGCTGGAGGATCCGGCCGTGGAAGGTGCGGCCGACGGCGCCGTGGCCCAGCATCAGCCGCTTACGCTCGTCGAAGTCGAGGGCGTACCAGTTATCGCCGGCCTCCCGGCGCTTCGACATGGGGTAGAAGCAGTACGCCGGCTTGCCCTCCGGCGGGAGCTGCGGGTACAGCCGTGCCCGCTTCATCTCGTCCGGCAGCCCGGCGGCGTACTCCGACAGCTCGGTCATCGACACGTACGAAGCCACCGGGCGGAGGCCGGCCCGCTGCACCGCGGTCTGGAGCTCCCGCAGCCGCCACGGGTCGGGCCCCAGCGCCATCAGGCCCACGTCCCCCCGGTGGCCGAGCATGGCCGCCGCCACCACCTGGTGGCCCTCGGCCACCGCCGACTTCTCGGCCGCCAGCACGGCCGCCCGGTCGACCTCGCCCTCGGCCCGGCAGAAGAGGTGGAGCACCCCCCACCCCTCGCCGGCCGCCGGCGCTCCCTGCTGCGGCACCCCGTGCTGGTCGCTGGCCATTGGCCAAGCTTACGGACTCTGCGGCGACCCCCCGCCAGTGCTGTCCATGGCCGCCTGGGCCTGGGACACCACCGGCGACGAGCAGGCGGCGGCCCCGCCGGCCCCGCCGGTGGCGGCGCAAACGGCGGCGATCAGGTAGTTCGCCGACCCGTCGATGGCCTGGGCCACCGGGCTCGAGGGGTCGCCGAGGTCGGCCGCCACCTGGTCGAGGGAGAGCCCTTCCAGCACCGAGGGGTCGGCGGCCGCGCCCAGCTGGACGTACCGGTTGCCGACGTCGACGAAGGGTATCGACTTGGAGCCGTCGTAGGCCTGCATGGCCTGCTGCTGCGTCGGGTTCAGGGCATCCAGCGGCTCGTAGCCGTCCCCTGTGGGGGTCCGTGTCCCCGAGTACTCCTCGGCCGGCTCGAAGGCGACCGATGTGCTCGAGTACACCGACCCGTGGAAGCTCCAGCTCTGGAGGCCGGGGTAGACGTCGGTCGACGCAGAGGACACCACCTGCCCGAGGTCGTCGAACGTGCCGAAGCGCGACAGCGCCACCAGCAGCGACCAGCGGGCCACGGCGCAGAACGGGCAGTAGTCGCCCCCGACGTAGGCCACCACCACCCTGCCTGTCGCGGTCAGCGGTGGGCCAGCCTCCGCCATCGGCGCGTTCACCTCCGAGGGCAGCCCCACCGCGTCGAGCACCGACTGGGGCACGGACACCCCGGTGCGGATGTACGACGCCAGGTGGGAGCCGCCTGCTCTCGGCGACCGGTCGGTCGGCCCGGTCGGACCCTGCAGCGTCACCGTCACCGCCGCCGCCACCAGCGCCATGGCCACGGCGCCCGTCGCCACCCGCCGCCACCGCCGGCGCCGGTTCCGCCGGTGGAGGACGGCCACCGGCGACGGTGCCCGCAACGGTGCTGTCACCACCACCGCCGCCATCCGATCGAGCTCACTCATCGTCGTGTCCCTCCTCTGTTGTGCTGTCGAGCAGACGCCCGAGCTGCCGGTGGGCGTCGGCCAAGGTGCTGGAGACCGTCCCCCGGGAGATGCCCAGGATCCGGCCGATCTCCGCTTCGGGCAGGTCCCCCACGTGGCGCAGGACCACCACCTCGCGCTGGCGCGGCGGGAGGCCGGCCACCACCTGCCAGATCTCGGCCGCCGGCGCCGGCACCTCCTCCCGGGGGCGCGACCGGAGCAGCAGCCGGCGTTCGAGCTGACGGCGGCGGGCCACCCGCCGCACGTGGTTCAGCGCCACCCGGTAGACCCACCCGGTGGGCGAGGCCATGGCCCCCACCCGGGACCACCGCTCCAGCGCCCTGGCGCACGCTTCGTCGACGCCCTCGCCGGCCAGATCCACGTCGCCGGTGACCAGCACCAGGGTGGCTAGCAGGCGGGGGTGCGCGGCCTCGTACCAGTCGGCGAACCTCACCCCATCGGGTTCCGGGGCGGTACGCACCTCAGCCTGCTCGGGTGGCACGGTGACCATCACCACGACAAGTCACGGGCGGTCCGGAATGCTGGGTCGGCAGCCCGGTTCCCTGCGGCGACGGGCCCGCAGGCGCGGACGAGGGGCGCCCGGAGGCGCCCCTCGTCGGTACTCGACCTGCTCGACCCGGGGAGGGACGAGAAGTCCCCTGTACTGCCGGTCGACTAGAAGTCCTCCATGCCGCCGCCGGGCATGGCCGGGGCGTCCTTCTCCGGCTTGTCCACGATGACCGCCTCGGTGGTCAGGAACAGGGCGGCGATCGACGCCGCGTTCTGCAGCGCCGAGCGGGTGACCTTGGCGGCGTCGATCACGCCGGCCTTGAACAGGTCGCCGTAGTCGCCGGTGGCCGCGTTCAGCCCCTCGGCCCCCTTCAGGCCGCGGACCTTCTCCACGATCACCCCGCCCTCCAGGCCGGCGTTGACGGCGATCTGCTTCAGCGGCTCCTCCACCGACCGGGCCACGATGCGGGCCCCGGTGGCCTCGTCGCCCTCCAGCTTGTCCGCCCGGGCCAGGATGCCGGCCTGGGCCCGGAGCAGCGCCACGCCGCCGCCGGGCACCACGCCCTCCTCGATGGCCGCCTTGGTGGTGGACACCGCGTCCTCGATGCGATGCTTCTTCTCCTTCAGCTCCACCTCGGTGGCCGCCCCGACCTTGATCACGGCCACGCCGCCGGACAGCTTGGCCAGCCGCTCCTGCAGCTTCTCCCGGTCGTAGTCGGAGTCGGTGTTCTCGATCTCGGCCTTGATCTGGTTGATCCGGCCCTTGATGTCCGAGTCCTCGCCGGCACCCTCCACGATGGTGGTCTCGTCCTTGGTCACCACTACCTTGCGGGCCCGACCCAGCAGGTCGAGGCCGACGTTCTCCAGCTTCAGGCCGACCTCCTCGGTGACCACCTGGCCGCCGGTGAGGATGGCCATGTCCTGGAGCATGGCCTTGCGTCGCTCGCCGAAGCCGGGGGCCTTCACGGCCACGCTCTTGAAGGTGCCGCGGATCTTGTTGACCACCAGGGTGGCCAGGGCCTCGCCCTCCACGTCCTCGGCCACGATCACCAGCGGCTTGGCCGACTGCATGACCTTCTCCAGCACCGGCAGCAGGTCACGGACGGCGCTGATCTTGGAGCCCACCAGGAGGATGTAGGCGTCCTCCAGGACGGCCTCCATCCGCTCGGGGTCAGTCACGAAGTAGGGCGAGATGTAGCCCTTGTCGAAGCGCATGCCCTCGACCAGGTCCATGTCCATGCCGAAGGTCTGGGACTCCTCGACGGTGATGACGCCGTCCTTGCCCACCTTGTCGATGGCCTCGGCGATCATCCCGCCGATCTCCGTGTCGGCGGCCGAGATGGAGGCCACCTGGGAGATCTGTTCCTTGGAGTCGGTCTCCTTGGCGATGCCGTGGATGGCGGCGACCGCCTCCTCCACGCCGGTCTCGATGCCCTTCTTCAGCGACATCGGGTTGGCCCCGGCGGCCACGTTCCGCAGGCCCTCGCGGACCATGGCCCAGGCCAGCACGGTGGCCGTGGTGGTGCCGTCACCGGCCACGTCGTCGGTCTTCTTGGCCACCTCCTTGACCAGCTCGGCCCCGATCTTCTCGTAAGGATCCTCGAGCTCGATCTCCTTGGCGATGGAGACCCCGTCGTTGGTGATGGTAGGGGCGCCCCATTTCTTGTCGAGCACCACGTTCCGGCCCTTCGGACCGAGGGTGACCCGCACGGCGTCGGCCAGCTTGTTCATGCCGGTCTCGAGGGCCCTCCGAGCGTCCTCGTCGAAGGCGATCAGCTTGGGCATGTGTATTGACCTCCGTTAGCACTCTCGTTCATCGAGTGCCAACAGCAAACCACGCCTGGGCCCGGTGTGCAAGAGGAGGCGCCCGCCCGGGGCCCCAACCCCGGGCTCCTCCGCTGCGTGGGGCCCCTGCCCCACGCCGGCCGTGGCTCAACCCCCGGCCACGGCGGGGACGATGGAGACGGTCTGGCCGTCGGCCACCGGCGTGGCCAGCCCCTGGAGGAACCGCACGTCCTCGTCGGCCAGGAACACGTTGACGAACCGGCGGAGCTCCCCGGCCTCGTCGAACAGGCGCTCCCCCAGGCCAGCGTAGGCGGCGTCGAGCGACTTCAGCACGTCGCCGACGGTGGCCCCCTCGGCCGGCACCTCGCCGGCTCCGCCGGTCAGGGTGCGGAGCTGGGTGGGGATGCGGACGGACACGCTCATCGGGATGGCTCCTCTCTCATGGCACGCGGGGTGCGGGTCACGCCGCACCTCCCTGGTCCTCCACCCGCACGGCGGCGTCGAAGGCGTCGAGGGTGGGCGCGATGGTGACCGTCGGTCCCACGGTGGCGGTCAGCGCCTCCACCGTCTTGAGGCCGTGGCCGGTGACCAGGGCCACCACCCGCTCGTCCCGGCGGACGGTCCCGGCGGCGGCCAGCTTGGCCAGGGTGGCGATGGTCACCCCGCCGGCGGTCTCGGCGAAGATGCCCTCCGTCCGGGCCAGCAGCCGGATGCCCTCGACGATCTCCTCGTCGGTCACCGCCGCGCACGTCCCCCCCGATTGGCGGACGGCCTGCAGCGCGTACCACCCGTCGGCCGGGTTGCCGATGGCCAACGACTTGGCGATGGTGGACGGCTTGACCGGCCGGACGGCGTCGGCGCCCTCGGCGAAGGCGGTGGCCACCGGCGAGCAGCCGGCGGCCTGGGCGCCGGAGATGCGGACCGGCGGCACCTCGTCCAGCAGGCCCACCGCGCCCAGCTCGGCGAAGCCCTTGGCCACCTTGGTGAGCTGGCTGCCCGAGGCCACCGGCACCACCACGTGGTCCGGCGCCTCCCAACCGAGCTGCTCGGCCACCTCGAAGGCCAGGGTCTTGGAGCCCTCGGCGTAGTAGGTGCGGACGTTGACGTTGACGAAGGCCCAGCTCGGGTGCTCGCTGGTGAGCTCGGCGCAGAGCCGGTTCACGTCGTCGTAAGTGCCCTCGACCGCCACCACCGTCCCGCCGTAGACGGCGGTCATGGTGACCTTCGCCGCCTCCAGGTCGTGGGGGATGAGCACCACCGAGGCCATGCCGGCCCGGGCGGCGTGGGCGGCCACCGAGTTGGCCAGGTTCCCGGTGGAGGCGCAGGCGGCCACCTTGAACCCGAGCTGCCGGGCCTTGGTGAGGGCCACCGACACCACCCGGTCCTTGAACGAGCCGGTGGGGTTGGCCGTGTCGTCCTTGATCCACAGCTCGCCCAGGCCCAGCTCGGCGGCGAGCCGGTCGGCCCGGACCAGCGGGGTGAAGCCGGCGCCGAGCTCCACCGGGGCCTCGTCGGCCACCGGCAGGAGGTCCCGGTAGCGCCAGATGGAGCGGGGCCCGGCGGCGATCCGCTCCCGGCTCACCGTGGCGGCGATCCGCTCGTAGTCGTAGGCCACCTCCAGCGGCCCGAAGCAGAAGTCGCAAACATGCAGCGCCTCGACGGGGAACTGGCGGCCGCACTCACGGCAGCGCAGCCCGGTCACCTGGTCCATGGCGGTCCTCCTCATCGGTCGGGCATTGGCACCTGGTGCACTGCCCGGCCGGCCCGCTCGATGCGGCGCGCCCGGAGGTCCACTGGTTGCCGCGGCGTCACAGGGCCCGTCCCTCAGCCGCTCTGGATGATGGTCACCATGGTGGCCGATGGCGGCGGCGGCGTCAATGTTGGAATGATCGGATCATGACCGACGGCGTGCGGACCTTCGACCGCTCCGCGTTCCCCCCCGAGCGCCTGCTCGCCGTCAAGGGGTCCCGGACGGTGACCGTCTGCATCCCCGCCCGAGACGAGGCGTCCACGGTGGGGGCGGTGGTCCGGGCGGTCACCGGGCCCCACCTGGCTGCGGCCGGCGGGTCGGGGCTGGTCGACGAGGTGCTGGTGGTCGACGACGGCTCCACCGACGGCACGGCGGCCGAGGCCCGGGCGGCCGGGGCGGCGGTGCTGTCCCTGCGCCACGGCGGTGACGGCAGCGGCGGCGGCAAGGGACAGGCCATGCGAGCCGGCCTGGAGGCGTCGAGCGGGGATTTGGTGGTGTTCCTCGACGCCGACGTGGAGAACACCACGGCCGGGTACGTGACCGGCCTGCTGGGGCCGCTGCTGGTCGCCGACGACGTGGCCCTGGTCAAGGGCTTTTACGAGCGACCGCTGCACGGCCAGCCCACGGGCGGGGGGCGGGTGACCGAGCTGATGGCCCGCCCGCTGCTCGAGGTGCTGTTCCCGCACCTCTCGGCGGTGCGCCAGCCCCTGGCCGGCGAGACCGCCGCCCCCCGTTGGGCCCTGGAGAAGCTGGCGCTGGCCGGCGGCTACGGCGTAGAGCTGGGGCTGCTGGTGGACGTGGCCGCCCGCTTCGGCACCGGCGCCATCGCCCAGGTGGACCTCGGGGTGCGGGTCCACCGCAACCGGCCGCTGGACGAGCTCCGACCCCAGGCGGTGGACGTGCTGCGGGCGGCGCTGGACCGGCTGCCGCCGGGGTTGGGCCCGTCAGGGGGACCCGGCAGCGTCCCTGGCCAGGCACGCCTGTGCCCGGGAGGC
>JASHWO010000335.1 GCA_030044045.1 Acidimicrobiales bacterium | reverse complement strand
CCAGACCCCCGAGGCCATCGCCGCCACCGTGGTCGAGGAGGACGTCGACGTGGTCGGGGTCTCCATGCACAACGGCGCCCACCTCACCCTGGCCCCCCTGGTGGTGCAGGCCCTGCGCCGGGCCGGCCTCGACACCCCGGTGGTGCTGGGTGGCATCGTCCCGGCGGCGGACGTGCCCCGGCTGCGGGCCGAGGGGGTGGCCACCGTGCTCGGCCCCGGCGCTCCGAACGAGGCGGTGGTGGCCGCGGTACGGGCCGCCGCCAGGACCGCGGCGGGGACACTCCGGTCGGCCGGCGGCCCGGCCCCCGGCGCCTGACACTCGGCCTGACACTCGGCCCGGCGGTCGGCCCGGCCCAGCCCAGTCCGGCCCGGGGTCAGGCGATCCGGTAGGGGACGTCGAGCGCCCGGGCGGCCTCGGCCAGCCGGGGGACGTCGGTGGCCACCAGGATCTCGGCCCCGTTCATCAGGGCCGCGGCCGCGGCCTCGGCCGCCAGGAGTTGCAGGGAGTACAGGGCGTGCAGGTCGGCGGCGATCCCGTAGAGATCGCGGGGGTCGGGGATCTCCACCAGGCGGGGCAGGCGGTCCACCACCTCCACCAGCAGGCGTTGCTCGTCTTCGGGGAGTGCCGCCGCCGGCCGGGACAGCCGGCCACTCCCCATCCGCCGCAGTGCCGTGCCCAGCCGCCACCACCAGGTGTAGGTGGTCATCAGCGGCCGCGACGTCGGCACCGGGTGCCCGAGGACGTGGTCGAGCACCAGGCGGTCGTCGAGGACGGTGGCCGCCGTCACCGGGAGAGCATCGGGTCGACGAACGACGACGCCACCCGCTCGTAGGTCCCGTCGTCGATCAGCCGTCTCATGTCCTCCCGGATCACCTGCCAGAGCAACGACGCTTGGCGTCCCCCCGGGGTGGTGGTCACGTCCACCGCGTCGCTCACCACCCGCAGGAGCCACTCCTGGGTCGAGGCGGCGCCGCTGGCCCGAGCCGCCAGGTGGGCCCGCTCCCGTACCCGCCGCGGCACCCGGAAGGCCAGCATCACCGTCTCGTCGGCCTCGTCGACGTCCCGGTCGCCGGACGGCGCGTCGCGGTCGAGCCTCGTGACGACGCGGCGCCGTTCGGCCGACGCACGAGCGGCCCGTACCCGAGCCTCGATCCACGCCCGGCGCTCGGCTGCCGTCTCGCCGCCGTCAGCCCCGTCGTCGCCGGCCGGTCCGTGTGTGCTCGTTCCGTCCACGCCCTGATGTTAACAGATCGAGCATAGTTGTGAACATCCAGTTCACAGGGGTCAGAGCTGCCGGTTAGGGCGTTCGCAGGACGGCCGAGAGCTGGTCGGCCACCGGGGTGAACTCGGGCATCACGAAGTCCCGGCGCAGCCAGTTGGCCCCGTCCACCACCAGGGTGTGCCCGGTCACGAAGGCGGCGTAGGGCGAGCACAGCCAGGTCACCGCCCACCCCAGCTCGTGCAACCGGCCCAAGCGCCCGGCCGGCGAGCGCCGGGCGTCGGCCTCCTCCCCCGAGGGGCGCAGGGCCTGCAGGTCCTCCCGCATGTCCCCGTGGGGGAAGAGCCCCGGCGCCAGGGCGTTGACCCGCACCCCGTCCGGCGCCCACTCCACGGCCAGGCTCTTGGTCAGGTTGCCCACCCCGGCCTTGGCCGCCGCGGCGTGGGCCATGCCCGGGCCGCCGGTGAAGGCCTGGGTGGCCAGCACGTTGCAGATGGCCCCGGGCGCGCCGGCCGCCGCGCACCGGCGGTGCAGCTCCTGGCTGCAGAAGAACGTCCCGTCGAGCACGATGCGCACCACCGCCTGCCAGGCCCGGGGGCTCATGTCGGCGGCCAGCACCGGGAAGTTGGCTGCCGCGTTGTCGACCAGCACCCGGACCGGGCCGAGCGCCGCCTCCACCTCGTCGAAGGCCGCCGCCACCTGCGCCGGGTCACGCACGTCGGCTGCGGCAGCAGCGGCCCGGCCACCGGCCGCCTCCACCGCGGCCACGCCGGCGCGGCGGTGCCCGTCGTCGCGCGACACGATGCCCACCGCGGCACCGGCCCGAGCCAGCTCCTCGGCGATGGCCTTCCCGAGCCCGGTCCCGCCCCCGGTGACCACCGCCACCACCCCGTCGAAGGTGCCCGGCGGCAGCATCGGCCGCCCGGCCGGCGGCGGCTCGGGGAGCGGCACCTACTTGCCCTCGAAGCGCACCGGCTGCTTCCGCGCCTTGGCGGCGTAGCCGGCGGGCATGTCGTCGGAGACGAACGCCACCGAGGCCGAGAGCGCCTCGAACTTCAGCGCCTCGGCCAGGCCCCGATAAGCGAAGGCGTCGACGGTGCGCTTGATCGACTGCACGGCCAGCGGGGCGTTGGCGGCGATCTCTCGAGCGATGCCCATGGCCGTGGGCACCAGGTCCTCCGGGGTGGTCACCTGCTGGACCAGGTGCAGCCGCTCGGCGGCGGCGGCGTCGATGCGCCGGCCGGTGAGGGCCAGCAGCTTGGCCCACCCGGCGCCGACCTCGTGGGAGAGGCGCAGGTCGCCGCCGGCGTCCACCGACACCCCGACCGACGCCTCGGGCAGGGCGAAGACGGCGTCGTCAGCGGCCACCCGGACGTCGCACATGAGGGCCAGCTCGAAGCCGAAGCCCAGGCAGTAGCCGTGGACGGCGCAGACGATGGGCTGGGGCAGCTCGGAGAACACCCGGAACCGCTCGTGGACCCAGCGGATGCCCTCGTAGTAGTTGCGCACCTTCTCCGCCGGCGAGCGCCCGGTCACCCGGTCCTCGGGCATCCCCAGGTCGATCCCGGCGCAGAAGGCCCGGCCCTCGCCCTTGACCACCACCACCCGGATGCGGTCGTCGAAGCGGATCTGGTCGGCCCGGGCGCCGAGCTGGCGGGACGCCTCCCAGCTCCAGGCGTTCAGCTTGTCCGGCTGGTCGAGGGTGAGCACGCCGATGCCGTCCTCGGTCACCTCGAGGCGGAGCTGCCACTCGTCCTCGGCCACCACCGGTGAGGTCCGGAACCCCATGATCCTCCCCGTAGTAGAATTCGTTTCAATTCCGACCGTACTCTTGGAGGTCACCCGTGCACAACGAGCTCTGTGAGCGGCTGGGCATCGAATTCCCGATCTTCGCCTTCACCCACTGCCGGGACGTGGCCGCCGCCGTGTCCAACGCCGGCGGGCTGGGGGTGCTCGGCGCCGTCGGGTTCTCGGCCGAGGAGCTGGAGACCGAGCTGCAGTGGCTGGACGAGCACGTCGGCGACCACCCCTACGGGGTGGACATCGTGATCCCCGGCAAGTACGAGGGCATGGGCGAGCTCGACCCGGAGAAGCTGGAGGCCGACCTGCGGGCCATGGTCCCCCAGGGCCACCGGGACTTCGCCAAGAAGATCCTGGCCGACCACGGCGTGCCCGATCTGACCGGCGGGCCAAAGCGGGAGCTGCTGGGCTGGACGGCGGCCACCGCCGCCCCCCAGGTGGCGGTGATCCTGCGGCACGGCAAGGTGAAGCTGCTGGCCAACGCCCTGGGCACCCCGCCGGAGGACGTGATCACCCAGGCCCACGACCACGGCCTGCTGGTGGCCGCCCTGGCCGGCTCGGTGCAGCACGCCCTGAACCACCAACGCGGCGGCGTCGACGTCATCATCTGCCAGGGCTCCGAGGGCGGCGGGCACACCGGCGACGTGGGCAGCATCGTGCTCTGGCCCGAGGTCATCGACGCCGTGGCCCCCACCCCGGTGCTGGCGGCGGGGGGCATCGGCAGCGGCCGCCAGATGGCGGCGGCCATGGTCATGGGGGCGGCCGGGGTGTGGACCGGGACGCTGTGGCTCACCGTCGAGGAGGCGGACGTCCCGCCGGCCCAGATGGACACCTACCTGGCCGCCACCAGCCGGGACACCGTGCGGTCGCGCTCGTTCACCGGCAAGCCCTGCCGCCTGCTGCGGAACGACTGGACCGACGCCTGGGAGGACCCGGCCAACCCGAAGCCCCTGCCCATGCCCCTGCAGATGATGGTGGCCATCGAGGCGGTGTCCCGGGGCCACGCCTACCCGGTGCAGGCCAGGGACGTGAACTTCAACCCGGCCGGCCAGGTGATCGGCCGGGCCACCGCGGTACGCAAAGCCCGGGACGTGGTGCTGGGCCTGGTGGAGGAGTACGTCGACGCCGTCGGGTCCCTCGACCTCGGCTGAGCCGGCCGCAGGGGACCGGTCGTCGGGGACCGGCCGGATCGGCCGCCGAGGGCCGTACGCCGTGCGCCGATCGTCCCCCGCCGCCCGGGCGGCGGCAGCGGGTCAGCGACGGCGCAGCGACGGGTCGACCAGGGACGGGGGCACCCATCCCCCGTCCGGCGGGCTGAGGGTGGTGCCGGGAGGGACGATCCCGTCGATGGCGTCCAGCACGTCGGCACCGAGGACCACGTCGACGGCGCCGAGCTGGGACTCGAGCTGCTCCATGGTGCGGGGCCCGATGATGGGCGCCGTCACCCCGGGGTGCTGCAGCACGAAGGCCAGCGCCAGGTGGACCAGGCTGATCCCGGCCCCCTCGGCCACCTCGGCCAGGGCGTCGACCGCCTCCAGCTTGCGCTGGTTGCCGAGGAGGGACAGGTCGTAGCGGTCCGGCACCCTCGACGCCCGATGTGAGGTGGGCAGCTCCTGGCCCTTGCGGTAGCGGCCGGCCAGCCAGCCACCGGCCAGCGGGCTCCAGGGGATGACCGCCATGCCGTAGCGCTGGCACACCGGCAGCACCTCGGCCTCGACTCCCCGCACCAGGATCGAGTAGGGCGGTTGCTCGCACACGAAACGCTCCCGGCCCCGCCGCTCGGCCGTCCACTGGGCCTCGACGATGGCCGAGGCCGGGAAGGTCGAGCTGCCGGCGTAGCGGACCTTGCCCGCCCGCACCAGGTCGGTGAGGGCGCCCAACGTCTCGTCTACGTCGGTGCCCGGCTCGGGCCGGTGGATCTGGTAGAGGTCGATCCAGTCGGTGCCCAGCCGGCGCAGGCTGTCCTCGCAGGCCCGGACGATCCAGCGGCGGGAGTTGCCCTGGCGGTTCGGGTCGGTGCCCATGGCGCCATGCACCTTGGTGGCCAGCACCACCTGGTCCCGCCGCCCCTTCAGGGCCTTGCCCACGATCTCCTCCGACTCGCCGGCGGAGTACACGTCGGCCGTGTCCACGAAGTTGATGCCGGCGTCGAGCGCCCGGTGCACGATGCGCACCGACTCGTCGTGGTCGGGGTTGCCCCAGGCGCCGAACATCATGGCTCCCAGGCAGAGGGGGCTGACCCGCACGCCGGTGCGGCCGAGTGGTCGGAGGTCCATGGCCTGCACCCTATGCCGGCCCGGCGCCGCCCCGACGGCCTACGCGCTGATCCCCACCACCGGTGCCACCAGGTGCAGGTTGCCGGCCGACCCCTCGAAGGTGGCCTTGCCGAAGGTGAACACCCCGCCGTCGGCGGCCGCCAGCCAGTAGCCACCGCCTGTGGGGGTGGCGGCCATGCCCACCACCGGCCGCACCAGCGACAAGTTGCCGGTCGACCCCTCGAATGGGGCGTTGCCGAAGGAGAACACCCCGCCGTCGGCGGCGACCAGCCAGTAGCCACCGCCTGTGGGGGTGGCGGCCATGCCCACCACCGGCGCCCGCAGGGCCAGGGCCCCGGTGGAGCCGAAGAAGCGGGCGGTGCCGAAGCTGAAGATCCCACCGTCGGCGGCCACCTCCCAGTAGCCCTGGCCTGTGGGCGTGGCGGCCATGCCCACCACCGGCTGGTTCAGCGGCTTGCCGCCCATGGAGCCGTAGAAGCCAGCCGTGCCGAAGGCGAAGATGCCGCCGTCACGGGCCACCTCCCAGTAGCCCTGGCCTGTGGGCGTGGCGGCCATGCCCACCACCGGCTGGTTCAGCGGCTTGCCGCCCATGGAGCCGTAGAACTGCGAGCTGCCGAAGCTGAAGATGCCGCCGTCGCTGGCCACCAGCCAGTAGCCGCCGGAGGCGGCACCAGAGGACCCAGTGCCCTGGCCGGTGGGAGCCTCGGCCATGCCCACGATGGGCTGGTTCAGCGGCTTGCCGCCCATGGAGCCGTAGAAGCCGGCCGTGCCGTAGGTGAAGATGCCGCCGTCGCTGGCCACCAGGGTGTACCCGGTGGCCGGCGGGGGCACCACTGTGAGCGTCCCGGTGGCACTGGACAGCAGCACCGGTGTGGCGGGCACGGTCACGTCGTCGAGCGCCACCCCCACCGAGAGGGTGCCGGTCGGTGCCGAGCCCGACAGGCTCAGCGCGCAGTCCTGCTCCAGGGTCACGTTGGTGGCCAGGGGCACGGTCACCGGGTTCGACACCAGTGTCTTGCCGCTGGCGGTGAGGGTGAAGGTGGTGGTGGCTGTGGTACCGGAGGGCGGTGTGCCCTCGTCGGTGCACTGGAGGCTGACCTGCCCCGGGGTGAGCCCGGTGAGCCCGCCCAGGGTGAAGGTGACGGTGGCCCCGTGGGCCGGCCAGGTCTGGTTCGAGGTGTTGGCCACGTGCAGGCCGAAGTCGGCCGTCGTGCCCACCACCATCGACGTCGGGAAGGTCGGGTGGTCGGTGCTGGTGAGGCCGACGGCGGGCGACGCCACCAGGGCCACCGCCTTGCTGGTCCCCGCCCCGGTCAGGGCGGTGAAGACAGCCGCCCCCTCGCCGGCCACCACCACCGATGTGGTGGCGGCGGGGCCGCTCGGGTTGGCGGCGCCGGTGACCCTCAGCGTCAACCCGGTCAGCGTGGAGGTGGTGGTGTTGGTCACGTCCACCACCGCCGCCGTGCCCGGCAGGCCGGTGGTCAGTGTGCCGTCGACGGCGGCGGTCACCCCGGTGCAGGCAGCCACCGTGGTGGCGGTGCCTGTCGCCGTCTCCACGCATGTCGAGATGGCGTAGTCGGCCTTGGTCGACGGCAGGGTGGCGCCGGCCACGTACATGGTCACCACCCCGGGCGTGCCGGTGGCGATCGACAGCTTCGAGTACACGCCGCTCCAGGTGGCCCTGGGGTAGTCGAGGGCGTTCGGCGTGGTGCTGCCGGTCACGCCCAGGACCGGCAGCGCGGGTGTGGAGGTTGTGGGCGTTGTCGCCGAGCCGGTAGCAGCCACCACGCCAGGCACCGACTCCACCGCCACCGAGACCGGCGCCGGGCCCTTGCCCGAGAGCTGGAGTGTGGTGAGCGTCACCGTGAGCTTGGCCCCGCTCCCGAAGGTGCCGGGCTTCACTCCGTTGGCGAAGAGGTTCAGCAGGATCGACGAGGCCCCGGACTGCGTCGGCTTGATGGTGCCTGTGCCGTCCCACACGCTGGCCGACGGGGAGGGTGCCCCGCTACAGGCTGTGGCGCAGGTCACCGTGAATGTCGTCGCCGCGGTGCGGAACGTGGCACCGGGCACGGCCACCGCCAGGATGGCCGGCGTGGCGACGCTCTGGTTCAGCGTGAACGAGAGCGTGTACGACTTGGCGGTGCTGGTCGCCTTCAGCGACACGCCCGTGAGGGCAGTCGCCGGGGGCGATGTGGCGGCACCGGCCGCCGGGCCGGACGCCAGCCCGGCGCTGCTCGCCGCGGCCACCGCCAGGGCGGCCGCCCCGATCCATCCCGACCAGCGCCGGCGGCGGCCACCGCTCCGCCGCCCGATGGCGCGCCACTCACCCGTCCACTGCCGCATGGTTGGCCTCCCTGGTGCCTCGAGGTCTCCTTCGACCCTACCCACACGACCGTGCGCCGAACACCGCGCCCCCGGGCACGCCGGCCGAGCCCGGGGGCGGGCCGGCGACGCCCCTGGTCACCGGCCCGCACGGCCGGCGGGGGTCGATCCACGTCACCGCCACGAAGGCCACCACCACGGCCACGATGACCACCGGGGCGACGGCCAGCCCGTCGTGGGAGAGCAGGATGGTCGGCAGGGCCACCGAGGCCACCGGCAGCCGGAGCATGGCCACGCAGAGGGCGCCCATGCCCATGGCCACCGCCGGCACCAGCGACATCCCGGGCAGGTGCGACGCCGCCTCGCCGCCCGCCGCCCCCAACAGCAGCGAGGGGAAGATCGGCCCGCCCCGGAAGTTGCTGAGGGAGATGCAGTAGGCCAGGCCCTTGAGGGCGAGCAGGGCCAGCAGCGCGCCGACGGTCCAGGTGGCGGCCGAGGAGATCAGCCCCCCGACCAGCGTCTGCCCGGAGAAGAGCAGATCCGAGGAGGGCTTCCCGGTGGCGTGGGCGAAGGCCACGGCCAGCGCGCCCACGGCCAGCCCGGCCGCCGGCGCCGTCCACCGCACCCGGCCGGAGGAGCGGTCCCGGAGCCAGCGCCCACCCCGGTGCACGGCGGCACCGGCTACCGCCCCGGCCAGGCCCAGGGCCACGGCCCACCCCAGCTCGGACGGCGTGGGGTGGGCCACCGTCGGCAGGTTGGGCACGGCCAGGGAGAAGGTGCCGAGCCCGCTCCAGTTGCCGAGCCCGATGAACACCAGGGAGCCGAGCCCGGCCGCCAGCAGGCCGGGCACGATCACCAGGGTGAGGGTCGGCCCGCCCAGCCCCGCCGCCTCCAGCATGAAGAGGGCGGCCACCAGGGGCGAGCCGAGGACGGTGCTGAGTGCGGCGAAGCTCCCGGCGGCGGCCAGCACCACCTGGGCGGCGGGTGGGGCGTCCCGCCGGGCCAGGCGAACCGCCAGCACCCCGAGGCCGCTCCCGATGGCGATGAGGGGCGCCTCCGGCCCGAGCACGGCACCGAGGGAGAGGGTGGCCACGGCGGCCAGCACCACCCCGGGGAGGGCCACCGGCAGGGTGGCCGACGCCGACAGGCCGTCCACCGGCGAGTGGCCACCGTTGCCGGGCAGGGTGCGGACGGCCAGGGCCACCACCACCCCGGAGAGGCCCACCACCGGCACCGGCCACCAGGTCGGCTCCCCGTGGAAGCCGAGGGCCCCCGGCAGGTCCTGGTAGACGGCGTGGTCGATCTGGTGGACCAGGGCCAGGAAGCCGAAGGCGACGGCCGACACCGGCACCCCGATGAGGGCCCCCATGACCAGGAGGGCCAGGTAGGTCCGGCTCCGGACGACCGCCGACAGGTCGCCGGCGGCCAGGTCGCCCCCGCCCGGCGCGGGCGACGGGGCCGGTGCCGTGGGCCGGGCACCGGCTCCGTCCTGGGTCGACGCCATGCCTGGACCCTACGGGGGTTGCAGGATCGGCGGAGCGCCCGGGCCACCGGGGGGTCTCGCCCCGCGGGCGTGCCTCCACCGTCGTGCCGCGCCCTGCCGTGCCCCCGCCACACCGGCGTGCCACCCACCGGGGCGGCCGTCAGCGCAGGAGCTGGCGCAACCGCACGGCGTACTGCTGCGCCCGGGCCCGCGCCCCCGCCTCCCCGGTGCCCTCGGCCCAGACGTGGGTCACCGGATCCTCGGGATCGGGGAGCACCAGGGCCCACCCGTCGTCCTCCGGGATCTTCACCCCGTCCACCAGGACCAGGTCCCGGCCGTGGAGCTGCTCGACCAGCAGGCGCATGACCATGCCCTTCTGCTCGGCCGGGGTCATCACCGCCTCGTGGGCGATGTGGACCGGCGGCAGGGCGTGGACCAGCGACGAGAGCCGCTGTCCGGTCTCGGTGAGCATGGCCACCAGGTGCACCAGGGTGGCCGCGGCGTCGTAGGCCGGGAGGAACTCAGGCCAGAGGAAGCCGCCAGCCTGGCTGGCGGCGAAGGTCACGTCGCCGGCCGAGGCCACCTCCATCAGGTGGGCCGAGGACAGCTTGGTGTAGGTGATGGGCACGCCGGCCTCCCGGCAGATGGCCTCGGCCACCCGGCTGGCGGCCACCGGCAGGGCCACCCGGGCCTCCTTGGTGGTCGCCACCTCGAGCTGCAGCAGTACCAGCAGGGCCTGGTCGTCGCTGAGCACCCGCCCCTCGTCGTCCACGATCACCAGGTGCTCGCCGTCGGCGTCGACCACGGCCCCGAGCTGCGCCCCCGACGCCCGCACCAGCTCGGCCACCCGGGCGGCGCTGGCCACCCGGTCCACCGACATCATCCCCGCGGTGTGGGCGTAGGGGTTGACCACCAGCACGTCGGCGTCCAGCTTGGCCAGCAGGTTCGGCATGACGAAGCTGGCCGAGCCGTAGGAGAGGTCGAGCACCAGCTTCAGCCCGGCGGTGCGACCCGCCGGCAGGTCGACCGCCCCCATCAGGTCGCCGGTGTACTGCTCCACGCTGCGGGCCGGGAAGTCGATGTCGCCGATCTCCCCGGCCAGCACCCGCCGGAAGTCCTCCCGGTGGTAGAGGCGCTCGATCGTTCGCTGGCCGGCCTCGGCCAGGTCCAGTCCCTCGCCGTCGAAGAACCGGAGCACCACCGACTGGGGGTCGCCCGGCGCCAGGCGCACCGTCACCCCGCCCCGGCTGCCCGAGCTGCGGATGCGGTGCCGGGTGACCGGGACGGTGCTCACCTCCAGGTCCTCCACGTTCACCCCGGCGGCGTTGCACCCCACCATCACCGCCCGCTTCAGCACCCGCGCCACCCGGCTGGTGTCCCGCGAGGCGGTGACCGTCGCCCC
>JASHWO010000035.1 GCA_030044045.1 Acidimicrobiales bacterium | reverse complement strand
ATGGCGGTGACGGCCGCCGTGCACCTCGGGTGGCTGGGGACCTCGGGGCTGGCCGAGGTGGCCCTGCGCTGCGCCCGCGGCACCCGCTACCTGCGGGAGTCCCTGGCCGGCGTGGAGGGTGTGGTGCCGCTCACCGGGCCGGCCCCGGTGGTGCGGGAGCTGGCGTTGCGCACGCCGGTGCCGGCACGCCTGGTGGTCGAGCGCATGGCCGGGGAGGGCTTCCTGGCCGGCGTTCCCCTGGCCGACCTGGTGGGGGAGGGGGGCGACGGCTCGATGGGGGCCGACGAGGCGGTGCACGGACTGCTGGTGGCCGTGACCGAGCGCCGGACCCGGGCCGAGATCGACGCCTACGTGGCCGCCCTGGACAAGGCGGTGCGCCCGTGACCGGAGTGGCCGCCGGCGGCAGAGCCTCCAGCGCGCCGCTGCTCGGCCGGGAGCCCGAGCCCACCCTCTTCGAGCTGTCGCAGCCGGGGCGGCGGAGCTGGCAGCTCCGCACCACCGGAGTGCCGGCGTGGGGGGTGGAGGAGCTGGTCCCGGCCGAGCACCGGCGGGAGGCACCGGTACCAGTGGCCGAGGTCTCCGAGCGGGATCTGGTGGGCCACTTCACCCGGCTCAGCCACCGGCAGTTCTCGGTCGACCTCGGGGCCTACCCCCTCGGGTCGTGCACCATGAAGTACAACCCGAAGGTTGGCGACGCCGTGGCCGCCCTGCCCGGCCTGGCCGGGGTCCACCCGGCGGCGCCGGCCGGGCTCACCCAAGGGTGGCTGGCCCTCTTGGTCGAGCTGGAGGAGGCCCTCTGCGAGATCACCGGCATGGCCGCGGCCACCCTCCAGCCGGCGGCCGGGGCCGGCGGGGAGCTCACCGGCCTGCTGCTCATGCGGGCCTACCACGCCGCCCAGGGTGAACAGCGGCGGCGGGTGGTGATCCCCGACTCGGCCCACGGCACCAACCCGGCCTCGGTCACCCTCGGTGGCTACGAGGTCACCACCGTGCCCTCCGACGAGCGGGGTTGCGTGGACATGGGCGCCCTACGCCGGGTGCTCGACACCGACGTGGCCGGGATCATGCTGACCAACCCGAACACCCTGGGGCTGTTCGAGGAGGACATCCGGGAGATCGCCGCCGACGCCCACGAGGTGGGCGGCCTCCTCTACTACGACGGCGCCAACCTGAACGCCATCCTGGGCGTGGTGCGCCCGGGGGACATGGGGTTCGACATCGTCCACCTGAACCTGCACAAGACGTTCGCCACCCCACACGGGGGCGGCGGTCCCGGGGCGGGGCCGGTGGCGGTGTCCCGGCGGCTGGCCGACTTCCTCCCCGGCCCCCGCCCAGTGCGCCTGGGCACCACGGCCGGCGTGGGGTTGGGGCCCCACGCATCGGAGGAGCCGGGGGTTGGGGCCCCCGGCGGACCGGACGGCACGACCTACGGCTGGCACACCCCGTCCCGCTCGATCGGGCGGGTCCACTCATGGCACGGCAACGCCCTGGTGCTGGCCCGGGCCCTGGCCTACATCCGGGTGCACGGCGCCGACGGCCTGCGGCGGGTGGCCGAGCGGGCCGTGCTGAACGCCAACTGGCTCCGGGTACGCCTGGCCGGTAGCTACGACCTCCCGTTCGACCGCACCTGCATGCACGAGGTGGTGCTGGCCGCCGCCACCCTGCGCCGGCAGCATGGGGTCAAGGCGTTGGACGTGGCCAAGCGGCTACTGGAAGAGGGCTTCCATGCCCCGACGGTGTACTTCCCGCTGGTGGTCGAGGAAGCGCTGATGATCGAGCCCACCGAGACCGAGAGCCTCCAGACCCTGGAGGCGCTGGGGGCGGCATTGGAGCGGATCGCCGCCGAGGCGGTCGAAGGAGGGCCGGCGGAGGCCATGGCAGCGCCCCGCACCACCCCGGTGGGCCGGGTCGACGAGGCCCGGGCCGCTCGCACCCTGATCCCCACCTTCGACGCCCGTCCCGCCGTCGGGTGACCGTCGGCTGTCCGCCGACTCGCACTTGGAGATGACAGGGAGTGCGGGCCGCGGCAGACTCCCACATCGGCCCGCACTCCCAGCAAATGCCAAGACTAGAGTGTCCTTGTAAATACTATTGTTATAGCAAATCGTTTTCCTAGGAGTGTACCGGCCAGTGTCGTGCATGTACCCCCGCTGCCCCTACCACCCGTCTGTACTACAATTATTGTAGCCGCCGTAAGATAGGTACGACGGGATATAAATAGCCTATTCCCTCCTGTTCCCGTCAGTGTCAGAGTCCTCCCGAAAGTAACTTCACATACTGTTGTTGGAAAGGTTATACTCAGCCCAAACTCTCCACTAGGAGATTGCATCTTTCTATTTAGAATACGTGCGTATCCGCCCGGTGTCACAACCAAGCCTGCCCCCGTAGGCATGGCAACTCTGGGTAGGCTGCCTGCCGGTACACACGTCGCTGTCATTCTTGTTGTGTTCGAAGCCGGGGTGGTGCCGACTGTGTACGGCGATGTACGCGACTGTGTACACACCATGCTGAGAGCGCCTGTGCCGATTGTGACCTTGGTTGTCCCCGCCACCGTGTGGACTGTTACTGGTGCGGCACCAGCGCTGCCTTCCGCGACCATGGTCAGCCCAATTACCGGAAGTAGCAGCGCTGATCCTATGCCTATATATCGAAATATACGTAACGACACAAATCCTCCTTACATGACGATTGGATCCCCCATACATGGTTGTATCGTTGACAACATCGAAAGGTGGTAGCACTACAGACGATACCAACGAGGAGTGGCACCACTTTCGTACTTTGAATTAAGCATGAGATGCGATAGAAGTCAATACTTATGTAAATATAAAACGCGATGTTTCAGGCCGCGGCGACCAGGGCGATGCCGGCCGCCGCGGCAAGGACGGCCGCCGCCAGGCCGCCCAACGTGTAGGCGAAGGCCTCTCGGAACAGGCCGTCCCCCACCAGCCGCACCGACTCCCACGACGCCGTCGACCACGTGGTCAGCCCCCCGCAGAAGCCCACGCCGAGCACGGCCCGGGCCGGGGTGGGCAGGCCGTGGTACCAGAGGAGGCCGGTGAGCAGGCCGAGCACGAACGAGCCCGACAGGTTCACGACCAGCGTGCCGTAGGGGAAGGGGCCCGACACCCGGTCCTGGACGGCGCCGTCGACCAGGTAGCGCAGGGCGGCGGCCACCCCACCGGTCAGCCCGACCA
>JASHWO010000334.1 GCA_030044045.1 Acidimicrobiales bacterium | reverse complement strand
GTACGGCCGGCGTGGGGCAGGGGCCCCACCTCCCGGAGGAGCCCGGGTTGGGGCGCCCGGGCGGGCCAAGAGCACCGTACGGCCGGCGGGCGTCGGCCGAGGGCCTGGTGGCGGAACGCCTTGGGCCTCGCCTACGGTGACGCCCGTGTCAGGAACGACTGTGGACCATCCGCTCGCCGCGCTCACCGGAGAGGAGATCAAGGTCGCCGTGGGCCTCGTACGCGGGCACGGGGCGCTGCCGGACGGCGCGCGCATCGCCTACGTCGGGCTACAGGAGCCGGACAAGGCGGCGGTACGGGCCTTCCGGCCGGGAGACCCGTTCGACCGTCAGGTCCGGATCGCGGTGGTGCCGGGACCGGAGGCCACCGTGGTAGAGGCGGTGGTGTCGGTCACGAACGGTACGGTCGACCGCTGGGAGGTGGTCGAGGAGGCGCGCCCGGCGCTCCTGCTCGAGGAGTCGATGTACGCCATCGACGCGCTGAAGTCCGACCCGGCCTGGCAGGCGGCCATGCGTCGCCGGGGCATCGAGGACTTCGACAAGGTGCAGATCGATCCCTGGCCGGCCGGGACCTTCGGCATCGACCACGAGCACAACCGGCGGATCACCCGCTGCCTCTCCTACCTGCGCGACGAGCCGGGCGACAACGGCTACGCCAAGCCGGTGGAGGGAGTCGTCGGCTTCGTCGACCTGGGTCGGGGCGAGGTGCTGGAGGTGGTCGACACGGGGGTGGTGCCCCTGCCGCCCGGCCGTGGCAGCTACTTCCCCGAGGACGCCGAGCTGCGCACCGACCTGCGTCCGCTGGAGATCACCCAGCCCGAAGGCCCGAGCTTCACCGTCGACGGCAACCTCGTGCGCTGGCAGCGGTGGTCGTTCCGGGTCACCATGGACCCGTTCGAGGGCCTGGTGCTGCGGACGCTCGGCTACGAGGACGGCGACCGGGTGCGCCCGGTGCTCTACCGGGCCTCGGTCAGCGAGATGGTGGTGCCCTACGGATCGCCGGACCCGATGCACGCCTGGAAGAGCGCGTTCGACGCAGGGGAGTGGGGGTTGGGCCGCATGGCCGACTCCCTGGTGCTCGGTTGCGACTGCCTGGGGGAGATCCACTACTTCGACGTGGACTTCGCCGACGAGAGCGGCCACCCGCACACCCTGCCCAACGCCATCTGTATGCACGAGGAGGACTACGGCATCCTCTGGAAGCACGTCGACATGCACACCGGCCGGGTGGAGGTCCGCCGTTCGCGGCGATTGGTGATCAGTTCCATCGCCACGGTGGGCAACTACGAGTACGGCTTCTACTGGTACCTCTACCTCGACGGCACCGTCCAGCTCGAGGTCAAGCTGACCGGGATCATGTCCACCCAGGCCGTCCCCCCCGGCCAGGAGCCGGACCACGCCGTCATGGTGGCGCCCCAGCTCGCCGCGCCGTACCACCAGCACCTCTTCAACGTGCGGCTGGACATGGAGGTCGACGGCCCGGCCAACGCCGTCTACGAGGTCGAGACCCACCGGGAACCCAGCCCGTGGGGCAACACCTTCGCCCCCACCGCCACCTTGCTGGAGCGCGAGCAGCAGGCCCAGCGGGTGGTGGATCCGGCCACCAGCCGGTACTGGAAGGTGGCGAACCGCACGGCCACGAACGGGTTGGGCCAGCCCACGGCCTACAAGCTCGTGCCCGGGTCGACGCCCACCCTGCTGGCCGACCCCGAGTCGAGCGTGGGGCGCCGGGCCCGTTTCGCCACCCGGAACCTGTGGGTGACCCGTTTCGCGCCGGGGGAGCTGCGGGCGGCCGGCGACCACCCGAACCAGCACGTGGGCGGGGACGGGCTGCCCCGCTGGACGGCCGCCGACCGTCCCCTGGTCGATGAGGACGTGGTGCTCTGGTACACGTTCGGCGTGACCCACGTGCCCCGCCCGGAGGACTGGCCGGTGATGCCAGTGGAGTACACCAGCTTCTCCCTGGTGCCGGTGGGCTTCTTCGACCGCAACCCGGCCCTGGACGTCCCACCGTCCGCCGGCGGTCACTGCCACCAGGGGTAGGCGTCACCGTAGGATTGCGCCCGTGCCCGGGTTCGTCGACGAGGCCCAGATCCACGCCAAGGCGGGCGACGGCGGGGCCGGCGCCATGTCGTTCCGTCGCGAGGCCCACGTCGAGCGGGGCGGCCCCGACGGCGGGGACGGCGGCCGGGGCGGGGACGTGTGGCTGGTGGCCTCGCAGAACCAAGCCTCGCTGCTGGGCTTCCGGGACCACCCCCACCGGCGGGCCACCAACGGCGGCCACGGTTCGGGCAAGCGCCGGCACGGCGCCCGGGGGCCCGACCTGCCGGTGCCGGTGCCGGTGGGCACGGTGGTCAGGGAGCGGGACGGGTCGGTGCTCTGCGACCTGTCGGGGCCGGGCGACCGGTGGCTGGCGGCCGAGGGCGGCCAGGGCGGCCGGGGCAACGCCCGGTTCCTCAGCAATCGCCGGCGGGCGCCGGCCTTCGCCGAACAGGGGGAGCGGGGCCAGGAGCGCTGGCTCGACCTGGAGCTGAAGCTGGTGGCCGACGTGGCGCTGGTCGGCTTCCCGAACGCCGGGAAGTCCACCCTGATCTCGGCCGTCTCCGCGGCCAAGCCCAAGGTGGCCGACTACCCGTTCACTACGCTCCAGCCCCACCTGGGCGTGGTTCGGGTGGGCCGACGGCCGGGAGCGGGGGCTGGGGCCCCCGGGCGGGGGGACGACGAGGTGGAGCTGGTGATGGCCGACGTGCCGGGGTTGGTGGAAGGCGCTGCCGAGGGGCGGGGCCTGGGCCACCGGTTCCTCCGCCACATCGAGCGGGCTCGGGTGCTGCTGGTGCTGCTGGACCTGGCTGCCGCCGACGGGACGCCCCCCGAGGAGCAGCGCCGGGTGCTGCTGGGGGAGCTGGGCCGCTACCAGCCCGAGCTGCTGGACCGGCCTCGCATCGTGGCCGGGTCCAAGGCCGACCTGTGCCCGGACCCCGGTGCCACGGCCGAGATGTCCGTGTCCGCCGTGACCGGGCAGGGCATGCCCGAGCTGCTGGGACGCCTGGCCCGGGTGGTGGCGTCGGCCCGGGCGGCGGCCGAGGCCGAGGCCGCCCAGGGTGAGGTGGTCGTGCACCGGCCGGCGTCGGAGGGCGTGGGGGTGGAGCGCGTGAGCGCCGGGGTGTGGGCGCTCACCGGCCGGGTGGCCGAGCGGGCGGTGCGCTTCTCCGACCTGACCGACGGCGGCGCCCTCGACGAGGCGGTGCGCCGCCTGCGCCGCCTGGGAGTGGACCGGCTGCTGTCCCGAGCCGGGGCCCACGACGGCGACGAGGTACGGGTCGGCGAGGTGTCGTTCACCTGGTACCGCGACGGGATGGCCTCGTGAGCGCCGGCCGCACCGGGCGCGCCACCCTGGTGGTCAAGGTCGGCTCGAGCAGCGTGACCACCCCGTCGGGCGCCACCGACGGCGAGGTGGTCGGGCGGATCTGCGGCGAGATCGCCGGGTTGCGGCGCCACGGCCACCGGGTGGTGGTGGTCACCTCCGGCGCCATCACTGCCGGCTGGTCGGCGCTGGACCGGAGCGGCGCCCGCCCGACCGACCCGGCGGTGCTGCAGGCGGTGTCGGCGGTGGGGCAGCACCGGCTGATGTCGGCCTGGCAGGAGGGGCTGGCCCCGCACGGGCTGCTGGCCGGCCAGGTGCTGCTGGCCCCGCTCGACTTCGTCCACCGCCAGCAGTACCTGCACGCCCGAGGCACGCTGGCCCACCTGCTCGAGCTGGGCGTCGTGCCGGTGGTCAACGAGAACGACGCGGTGGCCGACGAGGAGATCCGCTTCGGTGACAACGACCGGCTGAGCGCCCTGGTGGCCCACCTGGTCGGCGCCGACCTGCTGGTGCTGCTCACCGACGCGCCGGGGCTGCTCACCGCCGACCCGCGCACCGCGGCCGAGGCCTCGCTCATCGAGGAGGTGGTGGCCATCGACCACCGGCTGGAGCAGGTGGCCGGCGGGCCCGGCTCGGCGGCGGGGAGCGGTGGCATGGCGTCGAAGCTGGCGGCGGCCAAGATGGCCACCTGGTCGGGGGTGGCCACGGTGATCGCCGACGCCCGGCGGCCGGGGATCCTCGGCGCGGTGGTGACCGGCGAGCCGGGCGCCGGGACCACGTTCCGGGCCCGTCCCCGGCGGCTGCCGGCCCGCAAGCTCTGGATCGCCTTCGCCCTGGGTGCCACCGGCACCGTGGTGGTCGACGAGGGCGCCCGGCGGGCGCTGGTCGAGAGGGGCCGCTCCCTGCTACCGGCCGGGGTGCTGGCGGTGACGGGCCGTTTCGAGCCGGACGAGGCGGTGGAGATCGTCGGGCCGGGGGGAGAGGTCTTTGCCAAGGGACTGGCCCGGTACCCGTCGAGCCGCGGGGAGGAGTGGATCGGCCGGCGCAGCGAGGAACTGCCCGAGGACCTGCCCCACGAGGTGGTCCACCGGGACGATCTGGTGGTGCTCGACGGGTAGCCTGGCCCGATGACCCTCGCCGAGCAGGGCAGTCGCGTGCGCGCCGCCTCCCGACTGGTGGTCCGGTCGCCGTCGGCAGTGCGTGACGACGCCCTGCGGGCCGCCGCCGACCTGCTCCTGGCCGACGCCGCCACCGTGCTGGCGGCCAACGAGGACGACCTGGCCCGGGCCGAGGGCGCGAGCCAGGCGTCGCTCGACCGGCTGCGCCTGACCCCGGCTCGGCTGGAGGGCATGGCCGAGGGGCTGCGCACCGTGGCCGGGCTGCCCGACCCGGTGGGCGAGGTGGTCGACGGTTGGGCCCGGCCCAACGGGCTGCGGGTCGAACGGGTCCGGGTGCCGCTGGGCGTGGTGGGCGTCATCTACGAGAACCGCCCCAACGTGACCAGCGACGCCGCCGGCCTGTGCCTCAAGGCGGGCAACGCCGCCTACCTCCGGGGCTCGTCCTCGGCGGCGGCCTCCAACGCCGCGGTCACCGCCGTGCTCCGCCGGGCGCTGGCCAAGGCCGGGCTGCCCGAGGACGCGGTGGCCCTGGTGGAGGACGGCAGCCACGAGACGGCGGTCGAGTTCATGCGGCTGCGGGGGGTGATCGACTGCCTGGTGCCGCGGGGCGGGCCGGCGCTGATCGCCTCGCTGCTGGCCCACGCCACCGTGCCCTACGTGCTCGACGGCGACGGGAACTGCCACGTCTACGTGGACGCCGCCGCCGACCTGGCCATGGCCGAGGCCATCGTGGTCAACGCCAAGACCCAACGGCCGGGGGTGTGCAACGCGGCGGAGAGCCTGCTGGTGCACGCCGACGTGGCCGGCGAGTTCTTGCCCCGCGTCCGGCGGGCGCTGGCCGGGGTGGCGCTGCGGGGCGACGAGCGGGTGCAGGCGGTGCTGCCCGACGTGGCTCCGGCCACCGAGGAGGACTTCGCCGCCGAGTTCCTGTCGCTCACCCTGTCGGTGGCCGTGATGGACGACCTCGACGCCGCCGTGGCCCACATCGCCCGTTTCGGCTCCGGCCACTCTGAGGCCATCGTGACTGCCGACCTGGCAGCGGCCGAGCGGTTCGTGCGCGAGGTGGACGCGGCGGCGGTGGTGGTCAACGCCTCCACCCGCTTCGTCGACGGTGGCGAGCTGGGGCTGGGGGCGGAGATCGGCATCTCCACGCAGAAGCTGCACGCCCGAGGACCGATGGGCCTGCGCGAGCTGACCTGTGCCAAGTGGGTGGTACGGGGCGACGGGCAGGTCCGCCAGTGAGCCCGACGGCCGGCGGTCCCGTCCCTTCGGGCGCCCACCGGGCACCCGAAGCCCACGCCTCGGAGGAGCCTGCCATCGAGGAAGGCCACAGTGGGGCCCCAGGCGGGCGGATAAGCAGGTTCCAGTCGATATCTGGCGTGCGCCAGGGGCTGGCCGACGTGGGCTACCTGGCCGACGAGGGCATTGCCGGGGTGGTCTACCTGGCCGACCGGCTGGCCAAGCCGGTGCTGGTGGAGGGCCCGGCCGGCACCGGCAAGACCCAGCTGGCCAAGTCGGTGGCCGAGCTCACCGGCAGCCGGCTCATCCGCCTCCAGTGCTACGAGGGGCTCGACGAGGCGAAGGCCCTCTACGAGTGGAACTACCGCAAGCAGCTCCTGCGCATCCAGGCCGAGCACGACCCGACCTGGCAGGATCTGGAGGAGGACATCTTCTCCGAGGACTTCCTCCTCACCCGCCCGCTGCTGGAGGCCATCCGGGCCGACGAACCGGTGGTGCTGCTGGTGGACGAGGTCGACCGGGTGGAGCTGGAGACCGAGGCCCTGCTGCTGGAGGTGCTCTCCGAGTACCAGGTCTCCATCCCCGAGCTGGGCACGGTGCGGGCCACCCAGGTGCCGATGGTGTTCCTCACGTCCAACAACACCCGGGAGCTGTCGGAGGCGCTCAAGCGGCGCTGCCTCTATCTCCACGTCGACTACCCGGATCTGGAGCGGGAGCGGGACATCGTCCGGACCCACGTGCCGGGCATCACCGAGGAGCTGGCCGACCAGGTGGCCCGGATCGTGCGCTCGTTGCGGACGCTGGAGCTCCGCAAGCCGCCGTCGGTGGCCGAGACGCTGGACTGGGCCCGCACGCTGGTGGTGCTGGGGATCGAGTCGATCGACGCCACCGGCGCCCGCGACACGCTGCACATCCTGCTGAAGTACCAGCACGACATCGAGCGGGCGGCCAAGGAGCTGCTGTCCGCCGGTGCTTGACGTCCTCGCCGGGTTCGTCGCCGAGCTGCGGGAGGCCGGCCTCCCGGTCTCGCTGAGCGAGCACCTGGATGCGGCCGAGGCCGTTCACCACGTTCCCCTGGAGGACCGGGAGGCGCTGAAGTACGCGCTCGGCGCCACCCTGGTCAAGTCCAGCTCGCACTGGCGGGCCTTCGAGACGGCCTTCGAGATCTTCTTCGCGGCGCGGCTGGTGGAGCGGGGGGTAGCGGAGGAGGCCGAGGGCGTCGGCCCGGACGGTGCGGTCGCCGGGACCGGTGCCGCGGCCAAGCCCCGGGGCGGCGGGGGCGGCCAGGGGCTGAGCGCCGAGGAGCTGGCCCGGCTCCTCCACCGGGCACTGCGCTCCGGCGACGCCGGGCTGGAGGCACTGGTGGCCCGCGCCGCCGTGGACCGCTACGCCGGGATGGAGCCGGGCCGCCCGGTCGGCGGCACCTACTACCTCTACCGCACCCTGCGGCACCTCGACCTCGACCGGGTGCTCGAGCGGCTGGTGCAGGAGGCCGGGCCCGGCACCCTCCTGGAGGAGCGGCTGGCCGCCGACGAGTACCGGGCCCGCATCGACCGGCTGCGGCGGGCCGTCGAGACCGAGATCCGCCGGCGCCTGGTGATGGACCGCGGAGCGGAGACCCTGGCCCGCTCGGTGCGCAAGCCGCTGCCCGAGGACGTCGACGTGATGCACGCCTCCCGAGAGGAGCTGGCAGCCCTGCGCCGGGCCCTGCACCCGCTCTCCCGCAAGCTGGCGGTGCGGCTGGCCCGCCAGCGCCGCCACGGCCGCCGGGGACCGCTCGACTTCCGGGCCACCGTCCGCCGGTCGCTGTCCACCGGGGGGGTGCCGGTGGAGCCCCGGTTCCGCCACCCCCGGCCGGCCAAGCCCGAGATCTTCGTGGTGGCCGACATCTCCGGGTCGGTGGCCTCGTTCGCCCGCTTCACCCTGCTGCTGGTGCACGCCATCAGCTCGCAGTTCTCCAAGGTACGCAGCTTCGTGTTCGTGGACGGCATCGACGAGGTGACCCGTTTCTTCGAGGGGGCCGACGACCCGGGCCAGGCGGTGCACCGCATCAACACCGAGGCCGACGTGATCTGGGTGGACGGCCACTCCGACTACGGCCACGCCCTCACGGAGCTCGAACGGCGCTGGGGCGACCAGGTGACCTCGCGGACCAGCGTGCTCCTACTGGGCGATGCCCGGAACAACTACCACGCGGCCGAGCCGTGGGTGCTCGAGCAGCTCCGGCGGCAGGCCCGGCACCTGTACTGGCTGAACCCCGAGCCCCGCCAGTACTGGGGGTCGGGCGACTCCATCGTGGACGAGTACGGCGTGCACTGCGACGCCGTGGTGGAGTGCCGGACCCTCCGCCAGCTCGAGCGGTTCGTGGGCAATCTCGTATGAGCCAGCCTGGCGTGACACCGCCGGCCTCGGTGCGCACCACGGCGGCGCCCTCGACGGCGGCCACCCGTGTGGTGCTGGTGCGTCACGGGGAGGCGGTCTGCAACGTCGAGGGCGTGGTGGGCGGCCGGCACGGCTGCCGGGGCCTCACCGAGGCCGGCATCGCCCAGGTGGCGGCCCTGGCCGAGCGGCTGGCGGCGACGGGCGAACTGGCGGGGGTGACCACCCTGTACTCGTCGGTCCTGCCGCGGGCGCTGGAGACGGCAGCCATCCTGGCCCCGGCGCTCGACCGCTGGCGCGACGGCCCGCCGCTGGAGGTGGTGGCCGACTGCGACCTCTGCGAGCTGCACCCGGGCGAAGCCGACGGGCTCATCTGGGAGGAGTTCGTCGACCGTTACCCGGCGCCCGACTGGGACGCCGATCCGGCCCAGCCGTTCGCCCCGGGCGGCGAGAGCTGGGCGGGGTTCGTGGACCGGGCCGTGGCCGCCGTGGCCCGGCTGGCCGACACCCACCCTGGAGGGCTGGTGGTGGCCGCCTGCCACGCCGGGGTGGTGGAGGCCACCGTGCTCCGCTTCCTGGACAGCGCCCGGGACCGCCTCCGCCTGCCCACCGCCCACGCCTCGCTTACCGTGTGGCAGCGCCTCGACGGCCAGTGGACGTTGCGGCGCTACAACGACGTGACCCCGCCTCAGCAGGCGTAGTCGTCGTCGAAGGCGGTTGTCATCCCGCCCGAGCTGTAGGGGTAGCTGGGCGAGCTGTACTGGACCATCTCGACCGGGCCGCTGGGCAGCGAGTCGTCGGGGAATGTCGAGCGCACGCTGGTGCACAGTGTGGTCGGGGCGGTCTTGGCCCACCAGGCCACCCAGTAGGGGACCGAGGGCTGGTATGTGCCCACGATGGCGTGCCACACGTCGGGGCTGGCGTAGATGCCCACGCTGTTGACGCCTTTGAAGTGCAACCCGTCGATGGCCCCCTGGACCAGCGCGGCGTTGGCCGCGGTGTCCGACGACCAGAATGTGGACTTGCCCTCCACGTCGAGCCACCAGTCGACCGAGGTGTCCACCCCCGCGGTCTGGGCCTCGGTGAAGGCGTCCAGCACGGCGTTGAACCCCTCGTTGCAGGCATCGGGGGAGGCGGTCGCTGTGCAGGCGGGGTCGCCCGAGGAGGCCATGGTGCCGTAGGTGAGGAAGGTGTACAGGTTCAGGCCGGCGCCGGCCCAACGCACCTCTGTGACGAGGCAGCGGTTGGCCGGGGCGAAGGAGGCGCCGTTCACCTGGACGACGCCGATGGCGTGGGGTGCCGGCGGGACCCCTGTGCACTGGTAGTTGGAGATGTCGTAGCCGTAGGAGCCGGCGGGCACTGTGAAGGACCCGATGGCGCCGGTGCCCGGGGCCTCGGCCATGCCCACCACCGGGTCGTTCAGCACCTGGGGCGCCGAGCCCCAGTCGGTGGCTGTGCCGAAGCTGCTCACCGCCCCGTTGTCGTTCGTCATCCAGTAGCCCTTGCCCGACGGCATGGCGGCGATGGCCACGATCGGCCGGCTCTGGGGCACGCTCCCCAGCGAGCCGTAGAACTGGCTGTCGCCGTAGGCGAAGATCCCGCCGTCGGCGGCGACGAACCAGTAGCCGGCGCCGCCGGGAGCGGCGGCCATGGAGACGATGGGGGCGTTCAGGGCCATGCCCCCGGTGGAGCCGTAGAACTGGGCGGTGCCGAACGCGAACACCCCACCGTCGGCCGCCACCTCCCAGTACCCGCCCCCACCGGGCACCGCGGCCATGCCGACGATCGGCTGGTTCAGCGGCCGGCCACCCATCGAGCCGTAGAACTGGGCGCTACCGAAGCTGAAGATGCCCCCGTCCGAGGCCACCTCCCAGTACCCGCCCCCAGCGGGCACCGCGGCCATGCCCACCACCGGCTTGTCCAGCGACTGCCCACCCATCGAGCCGTAGAACTGGGCGCCGCCGAAGCTGAAGATGCCCCCGTCCGAGGCCACCAGCCAGTAGGCCGCGGCGTCGGAGGTGGCCGTGGTGGTTGTGGTGGCCATGGTCGGCGCCGCCAGCCCCGCCACCGAGAGCGTCACCACCACCAGGACGGCGGCGAGAGCCCGCGTGGTGGGGTGGGAGGACCGGAGCACGCGGGCGCCCACTGTAACGGGGACGGCCGGTCGATGCGAGCGCGAGAGGTCCAGCGGGCAGGCAAGGTGGATCAGGGAGCCGTCTCCGCTGGACCTCTTTCGTCGTGGAGGAGCTCGGCCACGCGAAAGGCGAGGTCGAGCGATTGGCGGGCGTTCAGCCGCGGGTCGCAGGCCGTCGTGTAGCGCTGGTCGAGGTCGCCCTCGGCGATGACCTCGGCCCCGCCCAGGCACTCGGTGACGTCGTCGCCGGTGAGCTCCACGTGCACGCCGCCGGGCCAGGTGCCGGCGGCCCGGTGGACGGCGAAGAACCCACGCAGCTCGGCCATGATGTCGTCGAAGCGGCGGGTCTTGCGGCCACCGTCGCTGGTGAAAGTGTTGCCGTGCATGGGGTCGCAAGCCCAGACCACCGGGTGACCGGACGCCCGCACCGCGTCGAGCAACGGCGGCAGCAGCGCCTCCACCCGCGGGGCGCCGAACCGGGTGATGAGGGTCAGCCGGCCCGGGGCGCGGCCCGGGTCGAGCCGGTCGCAGAGGGCCACCACCTCGTCGGGGGTGGCGGTCGGGCCGATCTTGGCCCCCACCGGGTTGATCACCCCGGAGAGGAACTCCAGGTGCGCACCGTCGATCTGCCGGGTGCGCTCGCCCACCCACAGCAGGTGGGCCGAGCAGTCCACCCAGTCGCCGGTGAGCGAGTCCTGGCGGGTGAGGGCCTCCTCGTAGTTCAGGATCAGCGCCTCGTGGCTGGTCCAGAAGTCGACCTGGTGCAGCCCGTTCTCTGCCGAGAGATCGATGCCGCAGGCGGTCATGAAGCGCAGGGCCCGGTCGATCTCGCTGGCGATGCGGTCGTAGCGGCGCCCCTCGGCCGACGAGGCCACGAACTGCTGGTTCCACTGGTGGACGTGGGACAGGTCGGCGAACCCGCCCTTGGTGAAGGCCCGGAGCAGGTTCAGCGTGGCCGCCGACTGGTGGTAGGCGGTGAGCAACCGGCCGGGGTCGGGCCGGCGGGCCTCGGGGTCGAACGCCTCGTCGTTGACCATGTGGCCCCGGAAGCTGTCCAGCTCGACGTCGCCCACCCGCTCCGTCGGCGACGACCGGGGCTTGGCGAACTGCCCGGCGATCCGGCCCACCTTCACCACCGGGACCCCGGCGGCGTAGGTCAGGGCCACCGCCATCTGTAGGACGACCTTCAGCTTGTCCCGGATGTCGTCGGCGGCGAACTGGGCGAAGGACTCGGCGCAGTCGCCGGCCTGGAGCAGGAACGCCTGGCCCCGGGCCACCTCGGCCAGGGTCGCGGTGAGCTGCCGGGCCTCGCCGGCCACCACCAGCGGGGGCAGGGTGGCCAGCCGAGACTCGGCCTGCTTCAGGGCCTCCTCGTCGGGCCACTCCGGCTGCTGGGCGGCCGGCCGGAGCCGCCACGACGCGGCATGCCATCCACCCGTCGCGTCCATGAGGCAAGCGTAGGGCATGCGTAGGCTCTCGGGATGCCCGCGGCACCCTCCCCCGAGCGGATCGGGTTGTTGGGCGGCACCTTCGACCCGCCCCACGCCGGGCACCTC
>JASHWO010000333.1 GCA_030044045.1 Acidimicrobiales bacterium | reverse complement strand
GAGGCGATCGAGGTGGGGCGCGTCCACTCGGCCGCCGGGCTCCCGCTGCCCCCCGACGGGCTGTTCCATCGCCCGCCCTACCGGGCACCCCACCACGGGGCGTCCGCGGTCTCCCTGGTGGGCGGGGGCACCTGGGCCATGCGGCCCGGCGAGATCAGCCTGGCCACGCACGGGGTACTTTTCTTAGATGAGATGGGGGAATTCCCCGCCTCGGTGCTGGACGCGCTGCGCCAGCCGCTGGAGGACGGGGTGGTACGGGTCAGCCGGGCCCGGGGCACGGTCACCTTCCCGGCCCGCTTCCTGCTGGTGGGGGCGATGAACCCCTGCCCCTGCGGCGCCGGCGGCCCGCGGGGCTCGTGCCGGTGCTCGCCGGCGGCCCGGGCCCGCTACGCCCGCCGGCTCTCGGGCCCCCTCCTCGACCGCTTCGACCTGGTGGTGCACCTGGCCCGCCCCGATGCCGACGAACTGCTCGACGCCGGACCGGGTGAGCCCACCACCGAGGTGGCCGGTCGGGTGGCTGCGGCCCGGACCCTGGCCCGGGACCGGGGTGCAGCCACCAACGCCGCCATCGCCCCCGGACAGCTCGACGAGATGGCCCCGCTCAGCGGCCCCGCCCGGACGCTCCTCGACGCCCACCTCCGGGCCCGGCTCCTGAGCGCCCGGGGGCTGCACCGGGTGCAGCGGGTGGCGCGGACGGTGGCCGACCTCGACGGCGGCCCGACGCTGGTGGGGGAGGCCCACGTCGCCGAAGCGCTGGCCCTGCGGGCCGGGCGCGACGCCCTCGGCATCGACGGGTAGCCGCAGTCGCCTGCTCGATGCCCTCGGCTGTCATCGTGCTGTGCTGGCACTGAGCGCGCGCCGGCTGCTGTGGCCGGTTGTCTTGTCCGGCGCCCCGGAGGACGGAGGCCGGCCGGCTTACCGCCCGCCCGCGTCCCAAGCGGCCAGCAGCTCGGCAGTGGTGCAGACCGTGCCCAGTGCCGACATGGTGTGGGTCAGCACGGCGTCGCCGTAGGCGGCGGGGATCCCCACGACGGCGTCACTCGGCACCACCACCGAGTAGCCGAGGTCGACGGCGTTCAGGGCCAGGCCGAGCACCCCCACGTTCAGGGAGGTGCCGGTGACCACCACCGTGGCCACACCCAAATTGCGGAGGATCTGGTCGAGCGACGTGCCGGCGAACGGCGTCAGGCCGTGGAGGCGCACCACCTCGAGGTCGCGGGGATCGAGCCCGAGCTCGGGCACGACCTCGGTGCCCGGGCTGCCCAGGTCGAGGCCGCCCTGGGTCAGGCGCTCGGCGGCCACCTGCAGGGGGGAGTTGGCGCGTGAGCCGGCGCGGTCCGGCCGGAAAGCTGCCGTGCAGTGCACCACCCGGGCCCCGTGGCGCCGCGCCGCGGTGCAGAGCCTGGCGATGGTGGCGACGGTGCCGGCCGCCTGCACCGCCGCCGCCAGCTCGGGCAGCACTGCCAGGTCGCCCACCACCCCCCGCTGCACCTCCATGGTGAGCATGGCGGTGTGGTCGGGCCGGGCGAGCGCGGAGAGGTCCACCGGCACGGCCGTCGTCTACCACGGGCCCGGTGCCGTCCGCCACCGCGTGGTACGTGTGGCGCCACGGCCCGCCGGCGCGGTCCCCTCGGCGTGGCCCCGGGCGCCCGAACGCGCGGCCGGCCAGGCGGCTCCCGGCGGTACGCTCCGGCGGGGGAAGGGGACGTCCGGAAAGGAAGCACCGACATGGCCGACGAGATCACCGTGACCAGCGAGCAGTTCGGCGAAGGCGAGGACATCCCGGCGTCGGCCGCGCACCAGATGGCCGGGGGCCAGAACCGGAGCCCGCAGCTCTCCTGGGAGGGCGTGCCCGAAGGGACGCGGAGCCTGGCCGTCACCTGCTGGGATCCCGACGCCCCGACCACCGTCGGCTTCTCCCACTGGGTCCGCTTCGACATCCCGGCCGGCGTGACCTCGCTGGCCGAGGGGGCGGGCGCGGCGGGCGGCCCGGGGATCAACGGCTTCAGCGACTGGGGCGAGAGCGCCTACGGGGGGATGGCCCCCCCGGCCGGGGACCCGCCGCACCGCTACCACTTCACTGTGTACGCGCTCGACCAGGACTCCCTCGGGGTCGACGAGACGACCACGTACGCCAAGTTCCGCTTCCTGATCCGGGGCCGCGTCCTGGCCACCGGCACCCTCACCGGACAGTACGCGGTCGCCTGACGCCCGCCGTCAACTTCTGGGTCACTGCCCTGCGCTGTCCCGTCGAAAGCTCCATCACCGGGGCGTAACCGACCACGTCGACCATCTTGCGCATGCCCGCAGGCGGGCATTTCTAGATGAGTCAACGAATGGGGGTGGAGTCATCTCGGAGATGTAGAGACATCCGGCCGCGCACCACTTCAACCAGGAACGCCTCATACATCAGGATCACAGGCCGCGTGTCCGTCACGAACCGGTACAGGCGTACGACGACGGGGCCGACGTCAAACCGTGGGCGCCACGGCACCACGTCAGAGAGTCCCCAGCACACCAGGTCGCGCCGGGCCGGAACCTGGAGGTCCTCGAGCGTCACGCCGATCCCCTCGGCCCTCGTCGCCAGCGAGGCGAGGAAGCCCGCTGGGAGTCGCTCCGGGATGACGAAGGACTCCGCGAGGAGCATTGGTGCAGCGGACCCGTCGACCTTGATGGCGACCCTTCGGCGAACGGCGCGGAAACCTGATCGGACCTCCAGCAGAGGAGCGTAGCGGGCGGGCACAGGAGCGCGGACCTGCTCCTCGACCGACACTCTGACCTTTGCCACCACATGGTTCTGGAGGGCGCGGGTGATCACGCAGTCATCGAACAGCAGCCCGCGGAGGAAGGAGTCAAGTCGGCTGGCATTCAGGGGATTCAGCCCGAAGAGCTGCAGATCCTCCACTCTGCCAGCATGGCCGGTTCCACGGATCGTTGCAACGTTACGGCTATGAATAGTCGGCACGACTTGAGAGATAGACTGGTGGTAGTCATAGCGCTGTTCGGGTGCAGAAGAAAGAGAAATTATCGGATACAACAGGCCACAATTCAGCCAAAATTCCGACGGTTCTCGTGAGACCTGAAATTATCTTTCCCATCCCCGGCGCGCGTGGCGGGGTGCACCGGCCGGCGGCGCCCGACCGTTGTGCAGCATGCCCGGTGACGACCTCCCGCCCGCTGCCTACGCCGCCGCCCTGGCCTCGCTCGAGGGCCTCGGCCCGGCCCGGCTCCGTCACCTACTGGCCCGAGCCTCGCCACCGGCGGCCTGGGCCGAGATGCGGGCCGGGGGTCGCTGGGCGGCGGCCGCCCGACAGGTGGACGTGGCCGCCCTGTGGGCCCACCACCGGGAGCTCGGCATCGACGTGCTGGTGGCCGGCGACGCCCGGTACCCGGCGGTCCTGGCCGGGGACGACCAGGCGCCGGCGGTGCTGTTCGCCCAGGGCGATCCCGGCGCGGTCGACCGGTTTCCCCGGGTGGCGGTGGTGGGCACCCGGGGCGCCACCCGATATGGGCTCGGGGTGGCCGCAGAACTGGGGGCGGCTCTGGCCTCGGCCGGGGTGGCGGTGGTGTCGGGCCTGGCGCTGGGCATCGACGGCGCCGCCCACGAGGGCGCCGTCGCCGCCTGGTGTGCCGACCGGTCGAGCGCCGCGCCGCCGGTTGGGGTGGTGGCCGGCGGCCTCGACGTGCCGTACCCGGCGGGCCACGCCCGGCTCTGGCGGCGGGTCGCCGAGGCCGGGGCCCTGCTCTCCGACGCCGCGGTCGGCTTGGCCGTGCCCCGCTGGCGCTTCCCTCAGCGCAATCGGGTCATGGCCGCCCTGTCCCAAGTGGTCGTCGTGGTCGAGTGCCACGTGGGCGGGGGCTCGCTGCACACGGTCCGGGCGGCCGCCGCCCGGGGTGTGGCCGTGGGCGCGGTGCCCGGCTCTGTCCGCAGCCCGGCGTCGGCCGGCACGAACGACCTACTGGCCGACGGCTGCTTCGTGGTGCGCGACGTGTCGGACGTCCTGGTGGCGCTGAGCCTGGCCCGGGCGGGCGACGTGCCGGTACGACCTCGCCGCCGGGCGGAGGGGGGCGAGGCGGGGTCCGGGCCGGACGGGTCGACCGGGAACCCGGAGGCCAGTTCGCCGACCGACCCGGCCGACTCGACCGACCCGGCCGAGCGGGCCGTGCTGGAGGCGCTCGACTGGGACGACAGCTCGTTGGAGCGGCTCCTCCGGCGCACCGGGCTCCCCCTGGCCGAGCTGTCGGCGACGCTGGAGCGCCTGCGGGCGGCCGAGCGGGCTCGGGGCGACGGTGGCTGGTGGGCGCGGGTGTAGCCACCCGGCCCGGCCACCGGCCATGCTGTGGCGTGCGCTGGATCGTGGACGGGATGAACGTCATCGGTTCCCGGCCCGACGGCTGGTGGCGGGACCGGGCTGCGGCCCGGCGGCGCCTGGTGGTCGAGCTGGTCTCGCTCCATGCTCGCCGGGACGAGCCGGTCGAGGTGGTGTTCGACGGGCGAGCTCGGCCGGCGGAGGTGGTGGACGGGGTCACCGTCTCGTACGCCCCCGGCGGGCCCGACGCCGCCGACCGGGTCATCGCCGCCATGGTGCGCTCGCTCGACCGCCCCGCCGACAC
>JASHWO010000332.1 GCA_030044045.1 Acidimicrobiales bacterium | reverse complement strand
CCGACCGCTTCCTCCCGGTCCGCTGCGACGTGACCGACCCAGCCCAGGTGGAGGCAGCCTTCGCCGAGGTCGAGGGGCAGTGGGGCCCGGTGGAGGTGCTGGTGGCCAACGCCGGCATCACCCGGGACACCCTGGTCCTGCGCATGGACGAGGACGCCTGGCACCAGGTGATCGACACCAACCTGACCGGCGGCTTCCGGGTGGCCAAGCGGGCGGTGGCCAAGATGCTCCGCCTCCACCGGGGGCGGATCGTGTTCGTCTCCTCGGTGGGGGCCTTCATCGGGCTGCCCGGCCAGGCCAACTACGCCGCCTCCAAGGCCGGGCTGGTGGGCATGGCCCGGGCCCTGGCCCGGGAGGTGGCCTCCCGGGACATCACGGTGAACGTCGTGGCGCCGGGCATCGTGGCCACCGATATGATCACGGCGCTCGGCGACGAGCGGGTGGAACAGCTCCGGTCGATGGTCCCCCTGGGCCGGGCCGGCTCGCCGGAGGACGTGGCCAGCGCCGTGGGCTACCTGGCGTCGGGAGACGCCGGGTACGTCACCGGCGCCGTGCTGGCGGTCGACGGCGGCCTCGGCATGGGGCTGTGACCCGCCGGCGACCGACCGGCAACCGGTAACCTCGAGGAGACAAAGGAGCAGACCAAGTGGACAGCGACGCAGCGTTCGAGAAGTTCCGTGACTGCGCGGTGGAGGTGCTCCAGGTGCCCACCGAGAAGGTCACCCGCGACGCCCGCTTCGCCGACGACCTCGACGCCGACAGCCTCGACCTGGTCGAGCTGGTGATGGCGCTGGAGGAGTCCTTCGACATCACCGTGGAAGAGACCGAGCTGGAGGACATCGAGACGGTGGGCCAGGCCTTCGAGCTGATCTCCGGCAAGCTCTGATGCTCCTCGGTGTGGGGCCGGACGGCCCCGTGCCGGGCCGCCGGGTGGCCGTCACCGGCCTGGGCGCGGTCACGTGTTGCGGCCTGGGCGTGGCAACCCTCTGGGAGGGGCTGGTCCACCCGGCCATCGAGGGCGAGCGGCGGGTGCCCGGCTTCGACCCGGCGGCCTGGTTCGGCCCGAAGGAGGTGCGCCGGCTCGACCGCTTCGCCCAGTTCAGCGTGGTCTCGGCCGAGATGGCCCTGGCCGACGCCGGCGAGCTGGGGGTGGACCCGGCCCGGGCCGGGGTGGTCTTCGCCACCGGGGTGGGCGGCTTCGAGACCCTGGCCGAGCAGGTCATGGTGTACCACGAGCGCGGGGCCCGGCGGGTCTCCCCGTTCCTGGTGCCGATGATGATGGCCAACGCCGGCCCGGCCCACATCTCCATGCGGGCCGGCTGGCACGGGCCGTCGGAGAACGTGGTCACGGCGTGCGCCGCCGGCACCCACTCGGTGGCCGCCGCCGCCCGGCTGGTGGCCACCGGCCGGTGCGAGGTGGCCATCGGCGGCGGGGCCGAGGCGTCGTTCCACCCGGTGGCGGTGGCCGCCTTCGCCAACATGACGGCCCTCTCCACCTCGGGGATCTCCCGGCCGTTCGACGCGCGCCGCGACGGGTTCGTGATGAGCGAGGGGGCGGCCGCCCTGGTGCTGGAGGAGTGGGACCGGGCGGTGGCCCGGGGCGCCCGCATCTACGCCGAGGTGGGCGGGGCCGGCAGCACCGCCGACGCCCACCACATCACCGCCCCGGTGCCCGACGGCTCGGGGGCGGTGGCCTGCATGGAGCAGGCCCTGTTCGACGCCGGCCTGCGGCCGGGCGACGTCCGCCACATCAACGCCCACGGCACGTCCACCCCGGTCAACGACCAGACCGAGGCGGTGGCCATCACCAAGGTGTTCGGCGACCCGGGGCCGGCGGTGACCTCGACCAAGGGCGTCACCGGCCACGCCCTGGGCGCCGCCGGGGCCATCGAGGCGGTGGCGTCGGTGCTCACCATCGACCGCCGGCTGATCCCCCCCACCTACGGTTGCGAGCAGCTCGACCCCGAGATCCACCTCGACGTGGTCCGGGGCGAGGGCCGCCCGTGGGAGCCCGGACCGGTGCTGTCGAACTCCTTCGGCTTCGGCGGCCACAATGGCTGCCTGGTCTTCCTCCCGCCCGCCGCCTGACCCCCGCCGGGACGTTCCCGCGGGAACGTCGGCGCCGGCGGGCGGGGCACGCGCCGGGTGATACAGCCGTCGGGTACAACAGGGGCCGTGCAGGTACCCCACGGACCGGTCCCGCCCGACCCGGCGAGCCCAGACGGCCCAGCCGCCACGGAGGGTGCGGCGTACCCGGAGCTGCGGGTGTTCGCCTACGCCGTGGCCGAGAAGGCGCGGCTCTACGTCCCGGTGGTCGACGCCCTGGTGGCCGCCAAGGAGCGGTTCACCCTCCAGCTCCGGCCGGCCGAGGTGGCCCGGGAGCTCCCCGACGTCGACGAGCAGGAGGTGGCCGAGGCCCTGGAGGCCCTGGCACGGTGGGGCAACGTCCAGCGCTTCTACGACACGACCGCCCCGGAGACCCTGGACCAGTTCTACGCCAAGCGCTTCCTCTACCAGCTCACCGAGGAGGGGGTCGCCGCCCACCAGGGCGTGCAGGCCGTCCGCCGGGCCGGCCTCGACGGCGGCCGCCTCTCCGCCGTCCTGCTCCCGGGGATCGTCGAGCGGCTGGCCGCCGTGCGGGCGGAGGCCGCCGCGGCCACGCCCGACGGGGGCCGCCTGTACCGGTCGTTCGTCGACCTGTTCGGCACCTTCGCCGAGCTGGCCGACAACGCTGCCCGCTACATGAACGACCTGGCCGTCGAGACCACGGCCATCGCCGCCGACGACGA
The DNA here is from genome assembly GCA_030044045.1 of Acidimicrobiales bacterium. The sequence goes on along the minus strand of JASHWO010000332.1, from coordinate 3,320 downwards.
GTCGTTCGCCGCCTACAAGGGGGCGGTCTTCCGGTACCTCGAGGAGTTCGTGGCCCGGTTGACCGAGGCCACGCCGCGGATCGCCGGCGCCATCACCGATCTGGACCCGCTCGTCCCCGAGCTGATCGCCCTGGCCGCGGCGACCGACGCCGCGCCGGCGCGAGACGGCGAGGACGACGGGGTGCAGCGGACCTTCACCGCCCGCTGGTCGGGCGTCCGGGCCTGGTTCGTCCACCAGGGCCGCGACGAACCCGTCGTCGACTCCCTGCGCACCGCCATGATCGCCGCCATCAACCGCATCCTGGCCGCCCTCGACCGCCTGCACGAGCGGCACCTGCGGCGGGTGACCCGGGAGGCCGACTTCACGCAACTGGCCCGCTGGTTCGCCGTGGCCTCGCCGGACCAGGCCGACCTCCTGTGGGACCGGGCGTTCGGCCTGTACCCGGCCCGCCACTTCGCCGAGCTGGCCGGCGACGAGGAGGTGGAGCGGGGCCGCAGCTTCTGGGACGCTCAGCCGGTCGAGGTGGCGCCCCGGCTCCGGGTGACGGGCACCCGCACCGGCGGGGGCCGGACGGGGCGGGCCGCCGACTACTCGGCGGCCAAGGCCGCCGGGCTGGCTCGGATCCGGGCCCAGCACCGGCAGGCGGCGCTGGCCACCGAGCGGCTGGCGGGCCGGACGCCGGCCCGCCTCTCCGACCTGGGCCTCCTCGACCCGGACGAGTTCGCGCAGTTCCTGGCCCTGGTGGACGCCGCCCTGTCGACCCGGCCCGGCGCCGACGGGTCCCGCACCGCGGCCACCCCGCTGGTCACCGTGACCCTGCGGCCGCTCGGAGACCCCCGGCCGGCGCCGGCCACCGTCACCACCCCGGCCGGCCGCCTGCACTGCGACGACCAGATCCTGGAGATCTCGTTGGCCACCGGCACCCGGCAGGCGGTGGCGGCGGGGTGAGCATCGCCCAGGACGACCTGCGCCAGGCCATCCGGGGTCTGCTGGCCGAGCCGATGACCGGCCCGGACGGCGACACCCTGGCCCTGGTACGCCGGCACCGCGGTGAGATCGGCCGGTGGTTCGCCGACGAGCTGGGCTACCGGCTCGACGCCACCCGCCGGGAGGTCGCCCGCCTGGCCAAGCTGCCGGGCCCGGGCCACGAGCCCCGGGGCATGCGCACCCGCAGCGGCCGGCCGTTCGACGGGCGGCGCTACGCGCTGGCCTGCCTGGTGCTGGCCTCGGCCGAGAGCGCCGGCGAGCGGACCACGTTGGCCCGGCTGTTCGAGGACGTGGCGGTCAGGGCCTCGGCCGTCGAGGGCCTCTCGTGGGACGGCGAGGCGGCAGCCGACCGGCGGACGTTCATCCAGGCGGTGCAGGCCGCGGTCGACCTGGGGGTGCTGGAGCGGGCCGACGGGGACGAGGAGCGGTTCGCCCGGGGCGACCCGGCCGGGGACGCCCTGTACCGGATCGACCGGGACCGGCTGTCCCTGCTGCCCACCGCCCCGCAGCCCCCGACGCTGGTGGCCTCCCCCGACGAGCTGGCCGTCGAGCCGTATCCCGACACCGAGGACGGGCGCAACCGGCGCCGGCGCCACCGGGTCACCCGGGCCCTGGTGGAGCAGCCGGTCGTCTACCACGACGACCTGGCCCCCGACGAGCTGGAGTACCTGCGGTCCCAGCGGCCCCGGTTGGAGCGCCTGCTGGCCGAGCGGGTGGGCCTGACCCTGGAGGTGCGGGCCGAGGGGTGGGTGGCCGTGGACGAGGCCGGCGACCTCCGGGACCTGCGCTGGCCCGACTACGGCGCGCCCGAGACCACCGCCCTCCGCCTCTGCGACGAGCTCCGGGCCCGAGCCAAGCGCGGCGATCCCGCCGCCTGGCCCGCCGGCGAGGTGGTGACCTTCGTCCAGGGCCTGGCCGACGACTACGCCGGCTACTGGCGGCAGGGCACGAGCTCGGTGACCGGCGCCGAGGGCCTGGCCGAGCAGGCCGCGGCCATCCTGGCGGCCGCCCGGCTGGCCCGGTGGTCCCCCGAAGGGTTGGCAGCCCGGCCGGGAGCCGGCCGCTACGCCGCCGCCGAGGCCGTCCGGCCGCCCCCGCCGCCGTCGCTCTTCGAGGCCGGGCTGCCCCTGGACGCGCCGCCGCCGGCCGGCTCGGCGCTGGCCAGCCTGCAGTTTGCCGTCGACACCGACGCCGCCGCCGAGGAGGCACCATGACCGCCGTCATCGAGCACCTGCCCGCCGCGCCCCACCTGCCCCGACCCGGTCCCGGGCGGATGCGCCCGTTGCGGGCCGGCATCCGGAACGTCTGGGAGTACGACGACCAGGAGTTCTGGTTCGCCGACGGCCGGCTGATCCTCCGCGGGCAGAACACCGCTGGCAAGTCCAAGGCGCTGGAGCTGCTGCTCCCCTTCGTGCTCGACGGCGACGTCCGCTCCGAGCGGCTGGACCCCTTCGGTTCCAAGGCCAAGACCATGTACTGGAACCTGATCGAGTTCGCCGACCGGCCCACGGCCATCGGGTACTGCTGGCTGGAGCTCGGCCGGGTGGACGAGGACGGGGTCGAGCGGTACGTCACCTGCGTGGTGGGCCTGCGCGGGGTACGGTCGGCCGGCAAGCGGGTGGACACCTGGTTCGCCGTCACCCCCGCCCGGGTCGGGGTCGACCTCGAGCTGGCCCCCGGCGGGGTGCCGCTGACCCGGGAGCAGTTCCGGGCCGCCCTGCCGGACGGGAGCGTCCCCTCCGACGCCGCCCGCGACCACCGGGCGGCCGTGGACCACGCCCTCTTCGGCTTGGGGCCCGACCGCTACGACGCCCTCGTCCACCTGCTCCTCCAGCTCCGGCGGCCCAAGCTGTCGGAGAAGCTGGACGTGGCCCGGTTGGGCGAGTACCTGGCCGACGCCCTCCCCCCGCTGGAGCACCAGCGGATGGAGGCCCTGGCGACGGCGTTCGCCCGGCTGGACGAGGACACGGCCGAGATCGAGCGGCTGGAGGCCTCGGCCGCCCAGCTCCACGACTTCCTCGACCACTACCGGGCCCACGCCGCCGTCCAGACCCGGCTGCGGGCCGACGCCGTCCGGTCGGCCAACACCAGGTTCGACAAGGTCACCGAGACCGAGCGCTTGCAGCGGGCCGAGCGGGACGCCGCCACCGGCGCGCTGGCAACCATCGAGGCCCGCCGGCACGAGCTGGACGGCACCATCGAGCGGACCCGCGGCCAGCTGGACGGCCTGGACCTCTCCAAGGTGCACGCCCTGCGGGAGGTCGAGGAACGGGCGACCCAGGCCGAGGCCCACGCCCGCCTGCTGGCCGACCGGGCGGGAGCCGATGGCGTG
>JASHWO010000331.1 GCA_030044045.1 Acidimicrobiales bacterium | reverse complement strand
CGACGCCAGCGGCTTCCTGCGCTGGGCGGTGGAGGAGGCGCCCGGCGCCGCCGGCTACTGGCCCTGCCAGGCGGTGGCCACCCACGCCCTCTCCGGGGTGGCGGCCATGGACACGGCCACGGCCACGGCCTACGGCGACCTCCACGGCTACGGGCGGTGGCAGGAGGAGCGGCTGGCCGCCCTCGGCGTGCGGGTGGACCAGATGCCGGCGGTGGTGCCCATGGCCGAGGCGGCCGGCACCATGCCGGGCTCGGGGACGGTGGTGGCCGCCGGGACCATCGACGCCTTCTGCGACCAGCTGGTCTGCGACGCCGCCGAGCCCGGCGACGTGCTGGCCATCTTCGGCGCCACCCTGGTGGTCTGGATCGTGACCGACGAGTGGCAGGAGATCCCGGGCCTGGTGACCGTGCCCCACACCGTGCCCGGCCGGGTGCTGGTAGGCGGGCCCAGCAACGCCGGCGCCCTCTTCGTCGACTGGGCCCGCCGCCTGCTCCGTGGGGTGCCCCGCCCCGGCCCGGGGACCCCGGCCGGCGACGGCCGCCAGGGCGACCCGGCCCGGGTGCCGGTCTGGCTGCCCTACCTACGGGGGGAGCGGACCCCGTTCAACGACCCGATGCTGCGGGCCAGCGTCCACGGGTTGGACATCACCCAGGGGCCGGCGGCGGTGGAGCGGGGGGCCTACGAGGCCAGCGGCTTCGTCATCCGGCGCATGCTGGAGCGGGCCGGCGTGGCCGGCCGCCGGGTGGTGGCCAGCGGCGGCGGGACCCAGGTGGAGGCCTGGATGGCCGGGGTGGCCGACGCCACCGGGCTGCCGGTGGACGCGGTGGCCGTGCCCGAGGGGGCGGCCTACGGCGCGGCGTTCATGGCCCGGCTGGCCGCCGGGCTGGAGCCGTCCATGGCCGAGTCCCGGCGCTGGGCCCGGACCGGCCGGCGGGTCGAGCCGGACCCGGTGTGGGCCAAGGCCGCCGCCGAGCGCTACCGGCGCTTCGAGGCGCTGGGCCCCGGAGCCTGAGCACCGGACCGTCGGTCCCGGCCCCGCACAGCGGGGCGGGCTGGCGCGGGTAGGTACGCCGCCGGTGTGGGCCGCCGCGCCGAGCCAGAGCGGCTACGGGCGGTTCGGCTCGAAGGCCACCTTGACGGCACCGCTCTCGGCGGGCTGGGCCAGTGAGCGCAGGGCGCCCCGCCAGTCGTCGAGGGGGAAGCGGTGGGTCACCATCGGGGTGATGTCCAGCCGACCGGCGGCCACCAGGTCGAGGTAGTGGCGGATGGCGTGCTGGCGCACGCCGTCCAGCTCTTCCACCCCGAAGGCGTTGGAGCCGGCCATGGTGATCTCCTTGAAGTAGACGGGGGACCACTCCCACCGGCCCGGGGTGCTAACCCCCGTGTAAACGAGAGCGCCGCGCTCGGCCAGCACCCGCACCGAGACCTCGAAGGTCTCGGGCTTGCCGATGGTGTCGTAGACCACGTCGACGTGGCCGGGCCGGGTGATCGGCAGCCCCATGAACGGGGTGTGCAGCACCCCGCCCGACCAGTCGGCCAGGGCCTGGACCACGTCGAGTGCCGGCTCGTGGGGGACCACCAGGGAGGCGCCGAACGCCTTGGCCATGGCCACCTGGGCCGGGAAGCGGGCCACCACCGCCACCTCCACGTCGGGGTAGAGGGCCCGGAGGATGGCCACGGAGGTCTGGCCCAGGGCGCCGGCGCCGTACACCACGGCCCTGCCGCCGGGCGGCGGGGGATGGCGGACGATGGCGTGGAACGACACGGCGAAGGGGTCGGCCAACACGGCCGCCTCGTCGGAGATGGCGTCGGGCACCGGGATGAGCATGGAGTCGTGGGCGGCCAGCAGCTCGGCCCAGGCGCCCGGGGCGTCGGTGATGACCCCCACGTGCACCCCGGGGCCGAGGGCGCCCTTGGTGAAGCTCCAGCACAGGGTGAGGTCGCCAGCCTGGCAGGGTGGGCAGATCGGCGTGACGCCGCGGGGGGCGCAGGTGAGCCAGGGGTTCAGCACCACCCGCTGGCCCACTGCCAGCCCCTCGGCCTCCGGGCCCAGCGCCACCACCTCGGTCACCACCTCGTGGCCGGGGACGTGGGGGAGGGAGGAGAAGGCCGACATCGGGTTGTCCATGTCGCCCTCGCTGAAGTCTCCCAGGACCAGCTTGGCGTCGGACCCGCAGATGCCGGCCAGGATCGGGCGGGTCACCACCCAGTCGGGCCGGACGGGCTTGGCGTCGGCCACCTGGTGGAGGCCGAAGGGGATCTTGTTCAGCAGTTCGTCCACGGTGTCGGCCGGCTCGGGTCGCGGCTCGTCGCGGTCGGGGGCCTCGCCGAACACCAGGGCCTTCATCGGTCGCTCCCTTCGGTGGTGGTGGTCGTGGCGGCGGCGCTGGCACCGGTCGGGGTGCCCGACGGGCGGCCGGCCGTGGCTTCGGCCACCGTGGCCTCGTCCAGCTCGTGCTCGGCCATGGCCCGCATGCCGGCGAAGAAGGCGTCGACGTCGGCCGTCTTCATCTCCACCACCGCCTTCATGTCGGGGAGGTAGTGCTCGAAGCGGTCGCCGTCGATGGCCTCGACGATGCCGGCCGCCACCTCCTCGGCCGGGACCAGGGGGCCCTTGTAGACCGGGTCGTCGTTGCCCGGCTGGTCCCAGATCTCGGTGTCGATGGCCCCGGGGAGCACCAGCTTGACCTGCACCCCGGTGCCGGCCAGGTCGGCGGCGATGGCCTCGCTCCAGCCGGTCAGGGCGAACTTGGACCCGCAGTAGGCGGCCTCGGTGGTGATGCCCAGCCGGCCGCCCAGGCTGGAGACGTTGACCAGGATCCCCTGGCGGCGGGCGATCATCCGGGGCAACAGGGCCAGGGTGATGGCCACCGGCGAGTAGTAGTTGACGGTCATGGCCCGCTCCACCTCGGCCATGGTGAGCCGGGTCACCGGACGCCGCATGGGCACGCCGGCGTTGTTGACCACCACGTCCAGGTGGCCGTAGGCGTCCCAGATCTCCAGGGCCAGGTCGGCGGCGGCGGCCGGGTCGGCCAGGTCGGCGGCCCAGCGGCGGGAGGCCGGGGCGTGGGGCAGGCAGTCGGCCAGCACCTCGTCCAGCCGGTCGGCCCGCCGGGCCACGATGGCCACCGTGGTGCCCCGCCGGGCCAGCAGGCGGGCGGTGGCGGCACCGATGCCCGAGGAGGCGCCGGTCACCAGGACGATCTGCTCGGTCGACAGGTCGGCGGACGTCATGGCAACGGCACCCCCAGTGTGCTCGGGTCGGACTTCGTCGGACGGCATTGGCCTGCGGTAGCCGGTGCCGGCCGGGGGGCCGGGCACCGGTTCTTCGGGGTGAGCGAGGGGACTTGAACCCCCGACCTCCAGGGCCACAACCTGGCGCTCTAACCATCTGAGCTACGCCCACCAGGGAACCCCCAGTCTGGCATACCGCCGCGGTGGTGCCGGACGGCGTCGCGGCGTGTCAGCCGGCCGGGAGCCTCCAGCCCATGCCGGCCGCCACCTCCTTGCAGGTGGGGCAGAGCGGGTAGCGCTTCGGGTCCCGGCCGGGCACCCAGATCTTGCCGCAGAGGGCGGTGACCGGGGTGCCGTTGACCATGCCCTCCACCACGTTGGTGCCGGTGGCCACGAACTCGCCGTCCTGGCCCTTGTCGTCTTTGGGCCGGAACCCCTCCAGGACGATGTGGGTCATCCGCTCGTGGTCGCCCTCGTCGAACGCCGGGTCGGGCCGGGTGGGGGCGAGGGTGGGGGACGGGGGAGCGAGGGCGGGCTCGGCGGTCGTCATGGCGGGACCTCCTCCTGGCTGTCTCCTGGCTGCGTGGTCGCCATCGCTGGTCGGGCCGGTGCGGATAGGAGTCGGCCGCACCGGCCGGGCCGGGGCTGGCGCCGTGCCCACCTTACGCGTCGGGCCGCCGGCGGGCGGGCCGGCGCTCGGGCGTCGGGACCTGGTGCTCGGGTTCCGGGGGTCGGGCCCCGGGGGTGGGGCGCGGCCGCGTCCGGGTGGACCGGGCCGGGCGGTGACGGTGTGGGAGGCTGGTGGGGAGCAGCCCAGCCCCCGTGGCCGAGTGGATGAGGCGACGGACTTCTAATCCGTTCTACGAAGGTTCGAATCCTTCCGGGGGCGCAACTGCCATTTGTACGAACACCCGACGAGAGGCCGCGGCCCAGCACTGACATCCCGGTCGACCGCGACGAAGCCGTTTGTCTCGGCGCGGAACGACCGGGTCCCGGCGGGTCCCGTTCTCATCGTGTCCTCTGCCCGGCCGTCTGAGGCACTCCGGTGTGGCGACCTGTTGTGTCAGCTTAGGTTGACAAACCATGGATGTCAGCCCATACTGACAGGCATGGACATCGAAAACCTCAGCGTGAATCTCTCGTCGGATGACCCGGCAGTTGGGCTTCGCGCCTCGTTGGCGCTCCATCGCCTGGCTGAGAGGGTCGAAGCGAACCAGGTCGCGTCGGCCCGGGAAAAGGGCTGGTCGTGGCAGCAGATCGGAGACGCTCTGGGCATCACCCGCCAATCCGTGCACACCAAATACAACAAGGAGTCATCATGACCACCGAATCCGTTGTGCCAGAGGTGCTTCACCCCTGGGCCATCTATTTGCGGGCCAGTGAGGAGGCTCGTCGCCGAGGTGATCGCCGAACTGGCACCGATCACCTCTTGCTCGCCTTGTTGGAGGATCCCTCGATCGACGTCGTATTGGGCGTGAGCCTGCAGCAAGCTCGCCAGGCCCTTGAGTCGCTCGATCACGAAGCCCTGGACGCCCTGGGCCTGGGGTCCGGCACCGACGCTCCCTCACTGCCGATGCGAGCCGTGCCGAAGAAGCCGAGGATCAGAGACGTCGCCAAAAAAGATCGCCTCCGCATGACGCCCGCGGCAAAGAAGGTGCTCGAGGAAGCGGTCAGGCCCAATCGACGGAAGCTCCAGGTCACGGGCCAGCAGGTGCTGGCCCAAATCCTCACTCTTCAACCGCCAGATCCTGCGGCGGTGTTGCTGGGGGCTCTCGGCGTGAACACGCCGGAGGTTCGGCGCCGACTGGACGCGGTCACGCCCGACAGCTGAGTTCCCAGCGACATTCACGACTTCGAGGGGAAGGTATCCGGATCGAGCCGTTCCACGGCGGGGCACAGTTGCAAGCACGAGCCGAGTTCCATCCGGCACCGTCACCGGATCGGTCTTGGTCGGCTGAGCCTCACGGAGCACGAGATCCGAGATCTGCCTTCTCCTCGTCATCGTGGTGTTCTCCTATCGACAGATGATCGAGGCCTATCCCGACGGGATTGGAGCCAGGATATCCGGGGGATACGACAGGCGACGCCTCACGCTATAGGTGGTGGCCTGCCCTCGACGCTGGCGGGCAGTGCTGGATCCCAGTCGCATACGGCGCAAGCGTGGCGGAATGCAGAGCGGGCAAATTCGAGTCCAGCAGCATGGGGGTCGGGACTGTCGCAGACGTCGGCCCAATCGAAAATGTACTCCCCGAGTGTCCCATTCCATCGGGACGACGCCGGAGAGAGCGTCGCCGCCGCAAACCGGTCCGGCGCGGGGTGCGCGTAGGCATAGAACGCCGCTCTGCCATATTTCTGATCGCCCGGCCACCAGCCGACGGCCACCTCCTGGGCATCCATCGCGTTGCGCATGATGAAGTCATCGGACGGCGGGGCGGCTGGACTACCGGAGAACAGGCTGACCGCCAAGTCGAACGATCCCCACCACGCGTTCACCGGCGTCGAGCGTCCCCGGTACGGCGCACGGAACTCGGCCAGGACGAGCGCCGCCTGCGTCGCGGCGGCGAAATACGAAGCCGCCTGCTCTGGGTCGTAGTGCGCGTGCTCGTCGTCCTCGTCGAGCGGCACGTTCCAGGGCACCTCCTGCGGGTTCGGGTTGATCTCGACCCTGCCGACGAGGCCACGGATGGCGTCGAGAACCTCGCGGGTGACCACGCCCACCGGCCGATCGGGAATGAGCGCGACGCGCCGGACGCCTCCGTTACTGGTCTCCACCACCACCTCATGGGTACGGAGATCGATCACGGCGATGATCGTTCCCGAGCCGTCCGGTGCTGGCAGGGGTGCCGTCTCCCATCCTCGGGCCGTCAGACGTAGCGCCGCGTGTTGGAGCTGTGGCTCAGGCGGTGCCAGTGCCACCGCCAGCTTGCCGAGGACCTGCGCGTGGGCGTGCAGCGTGTCGCAGGTCTCGTGCCACTGCTCGTAGGAGAGGGCTGGCCATGCGAAGGGCACCCTTGCACGCTAGCGATCGAGAGACATTTCCAATCCCCTCTCCGAGCCGTCCCGGGAATCCCGGAGGCTCTGGGGTGCCCCGGGTTCCGTGGAGCCCGAGCACCTGATCGTCCTCGCCCTCTTGCGCCGCGGTGGCTGCGCCCGCCGCTACGGGGCGCCACGCGGTCGGGTGAACGATTGGTGGCGCCTCTGCGCCGAGAGACAGGAACGCGGCTGGGGAACTATCCGAAGGTCAGAGGTGGCGCTCTCCTGCGAGCATCGCGCAGACGGCGAAGGGTGCGTCGTCCCGCTCGCCGCCCTCGCCCTCGCCCCCGCCCTCGACCGTGCCACGGCTGTAGATCTCGCCGACGTAGTGCATGCCAATGCGTTCCATCACCGCCCGCGACCGCAAGTTGTGGCGGACCGTGCACGATACGACGGCACGCACTCCGAGCACGTCGAACGCGTAGGTAAGCCCGGCCGTCCCGATCTCCGACGCGTAGCCTTGGCCCCAACGCGCTCGACGCAGCGCCCACCCGATCTCCAGCCAGTGCGCGTGCGCTCTGAACGGGTGCTCACGTCCGTACGCCTCACGCACCCAGGGTTCGTCGGGCAAGAAGGCGTAGATCTGGCCCCAGTCGGCGTCGACCGGGGTCCGCGAGAGGCCACCGCGGCCGACGACTTCACCGGTCTCGCGATCGTAGGCCATCCACTTGTGCACGCCGTGGAGCTGCCACGACTCGGCGATCCGCCGGGCCTGATCCTCTGCGTCTCGGCGGGACGGCCGCCAGCCGTCGTACCACGGGACCACGGCGTCGTCGTTGTGCACGAGCCACAGGTCAACAGCGTTGCTCGGCCCGATCGGGACAAGACGGAGCCGCGGCGTGAGCAGCGATCGCTCGGTCTCGGACATCCCGCACATCCTTGTCCACCGCAGCGGTCGCCTTCCGCTGGCCGGCCTGGCACAATGCGCGCGCCGTGGCCGACGCCGATCGTCCCCCTCCCGTCCTGTGGGCGCTCATCGCCTTCACCGTGGTCAGCGGGCTCGTCGACGCGGTCAGCTACCTGGGTCTCGGCCACGTGTTCACCGCCAACATGACCGGCAACATCGTCATCCTCGGCTTTGCCGCCGCCGGCGGGCCGGGGTTCTCGGTGCTGGCCAGCCTCACCTCGTTGGGTTGCTTCCTGGCCGGCGAGACCAACCCGAAGGTCGGCCGGCGGGCGGCCTCGGTCGTCGCCATGGTCGGCGGGGCGTTCGTGGGTGCGGTGCTGTTCCTGCACCAAGGCGCCGCCTGGCCGCTGGCCGTGGTGGCGGTCGTCGTCCTCGGCGACGCCCTGTTGTTCGCCCGGTCCGGGTCGTCTCACCTACTCGACGGCGCCGCCTGACGATGGCTCGCCAGGGGCGGCGGCCCGGCGGCGGCCCCACTCCTCACGGGTCATGGCCATGACCGCCACCTCGATCGGATCCCGGTGGTCGGTGGACGGCACGGTCGTGGTGCGCTGCCGGTGCATGCCGATCCGCTCGGCCACCCGCACCGACCGGGGGTTGTCGACCTGGGGGAGGGAGAGCAGCTCGTCGAGGGCCAGTGTCTCGAAGGCGCAACGCAGGGCCACCGCCGCCGCTTCGGTGGCGTACCCCATCCCCCAGGCCTCGGGGTCGAGCCGCCACCCCACCTCGACCGCCGGGAGCACCTCGGGCAGGAAGGTGGGGACGGCGAGCCCCACGTAGCCGATCGGGCGGTCCTGGCTCCGGACCGTGGCCAGCCAGAGGCCGAACCCGAGGGTCTCCCAGTGCTCGGCCTGCGTCGTGGCGAAGCCGGCGGTCTCCTCTCGGGTGAAGGCGCGCCCGAAGGGGAACCGCCAGACCTCCTCCTTGGCGAAGATGGGGGCCAGTGCTTCCACGGAGCCCAGACCGATCGGCGTCAGGTCGAGCCGGGCGGAGGCCACCACCCCGAACCCCCTGGCGATCGGTGGAGACGACGACACGAGCAGCTCGTTCATCCGCGCCAGCCTACGCGGCCGGCCGGATGCCCCCGAGGGCGGCCCCGAGGCCGTCCTCACCTGGCTTCACGCGTCGGCGGGACGGGGCGGCGTCCCGGTTCCCGCCCCAGCTCCCGCCCCGGATGGGTACAGCCGGGCATGCCATAGTGTTGACGACATGTCCCGGTCCCAGCCATCGGCCGCGCCCTACGATCCGGCGGCCGTCCGCGCCAAGTACCTGGCCGAACGCGATAGGCGGCTGATCCCCGGCCGGGCCGACATCCGCGACCTGCGCACGGACGAGCACTTCGCCCGCTACCGGGACGACCCGTTCACGCCGGTGGCGGAGCGGGCGCTGGTCGCCGACGAGGTCGACGTGGTCATCGTGGGCGGGGGGATCGCCGGGGTGCTCGCCGGCGCCCACCTTCGCCAGGCCGGCATCGAGCGGATCCGCATCGTCGACCAGGCCGGCGGCATCGGCGGCACCTGGTACTGGAACCGCTACCCGGGCGTGATGTGCGACGTCGAGTCGTACATCTACATGCCGATGCTGGAGGAGCTGGGGTACGTCCCCACCCGGCGCTACGCCTACGGGGAGGAGATCCGCCAGCACCTGGAAGCGATCGCCGACCGTTACGACCTGGTGGCCGACGCCCTCTTCCACACCGGGGTGACCCGGGCCGAGTGGCAGGAGGAGGCGGCCCGGTGGCGGGTGCGCACCGATCGGGGCGACGACGTCACCTGCCGCTGGTACGTGCTGGCGGTGGGGATCCTGAACCTCATGAAGCTGCCCACCATCCCGGGGATGGAGGCGTTCGCCGGCCACTCCTTCCACACGGCCCGGTGGGACTACGCCTACACCGGCGGCGGCCCGCACGAGCCCCTCGACCGCCTGGCCGGCAAGACGGTGGCCCTCCTGGGCACCGGGGCCAGCGGGATCCAGTGCGTGCCGCCGCTGGCCGAGTCGGCGGAGCACCTCTCCGTGTTCCAGCGCACGCCCTCGGCCATCGGCGAGCGGGGCAACCGGCCCACCGCCCCCGGCTTCGCCCGCGACCTCCCGTCGAGGTGGCAGCGGGACCGGATGGACAACTTCCAGGCCATCATCATGGGCCGGCCGGTCGAGCAGGACCAGGTCGACGACGGGTGGACGCAGCACTACGCGGTGGCGCAGCACCCGCCCCGCCAGAAGGACATGACCCTGGAGGAGTACCTGCGCCACGCCGAGGAGGTCGACTACGGGATCATGGAGACCCACCGGCGCCGGGTGGAGGAGCTGGTGGCCGACCCGGCCACGGCGGAGATCCTGAAGCCCTACTACCGGTACCTCTGCAAACGCCCCTGCTTCCACGACGAGTACCTGCTGGCCTTCAACCGCCCGAACGTCACGCTGGTCGACTGCCCGGCCGGCATCGAGCGGATCACCGAGCGGGGGCCGGTGGTCGGCGGGAGGCAGTACGACGTCGACTGCATCGTCTACGGCACCGGCTTCGAGCCCGAGCTCACCCCCCTGTACCGCCGGGCCGGCCACGAGATCGTCGGTCGTGGCGGGATGACGCTGGCCGAGAAGTGGGCCGGGGGCGCGGCCAGCCTGTTCGGCATGATGAGCCGTGGCTTCCCGAACCTCTTCGTGATGCCGGCGCCGGGGCAGCAGGCCGTGGTCACGGTGAACTACACGCAGCTCGCCGTGCTCGGGGCCGAGTTCGTCGGCGGGGCCGTGGGGCTCCTGGAGCGCAAGGGCGTGGAGGTCTTCGACGTGAGCGCCGAGGCCGAGGAGGCCTGGACGGAGAAGATCGTCAGCTCCTTCGTCGACAGCAGCGCCGTCATGTCGGCCTGTACCCCCTCCCGCATCAACAACGAGGGCCACCCGGAGGCGCTGAACCCCCGGAACGGCAACTACGGCCGGGGCATGGGCGACTGGTTCGGCTACCGGGAGCTGCTCGAGCGGTGGCTCGAGGCCGGCACCTTCGAGGGCCTGGAGACGACGGCCCGGTCGACGGCGTCGTGAGCGGCCGCCGGCGGGTCGCCGTCGTGACCGGCGGCGGCGGGGGGATCGGAGCGGCCATCGCCGAGGAGCTCGGCCGCGGCGGCTGGCACGTGGTGACGGTGGACCCGCTGGTGTCCGTCGACGGCTCGGAGCAGCTGCCGGCGCCGCAGGAGACCACGGCTGGCCGCATCGTGGCGGCGGGCGGCTCGGCCCAGGCCTCGTCGGCCTCGGTCACCGACGCCGAGGCGGTCCGCGTCCTCTTCCAGGACTTGGCCGACGAGCACGGCGGCCTCGACGCCGTGGTGAACGTGGCCGGGATCACCCGGCAGACCTACTACGCACAAGGAACCGAGCAGGACTGGCTGGCCGTGGCCGGCGTGCACCTCGCCGGTTACCTGAACGTCCTCGGCGCCGCGTTGCCGCTCATGGCCGCCGCCGGGCGCGGTCGCGTCCTGGGCGTGACCTCCGGCCAGGGCTGGCGGCCGGCCGACGCCGGGGGCTACAGCGCGGCCAAGCGAGCCGTGGCCGCCCTCACCTGGCAGCTCGGTCGGGAGGCACCGCCCGGGGTGGCCGTGAACGCCGTGTCGCCCATCGCCGCCACCCGCATGGTGGCCGCCGCCCTGGAGCGGGCCCGCCAGGCCGGGCGGACCGGCGGCAGCGGCGGGATGTCGCTCTTCGACGCCATGCCCGGCCCCGGGGACCTGGCGCCCCTCGGTGCCTACCTGGTCGGCGAGGGGATCGGCTGGTGTCGCGGCCAGGTGCTCTTCGCCGGCGGGCCGGAGGTGGCGGTGGTGGAGCAGCCCCGCCTCCTCGAGGTGGTGCGCACCGGCGGGGTGGCCTCCCTCGACGGGGTGCTGGAGGCCGTCGTGCCCCGGGCCTTCGCCGCGGCCGAGCAGCACCAGGCCACCCACGGCGGGGGCAATCCCCGGTTCGGGCCGATCTTCGACCAGCCGGCCCCGGCCGAGCTGGCCTCGGCGCCGGTGCGGACCTGCGTGGTGGCCAGCGACCGCCCGGGCTTGGCGGCGCCGTTGGTGGCCGCCCTGGAGGCCCGCTCGGTCACCTGCC
>JASHWO010000330.1 GCA_030044045.1 Acidimicrobiales bacterium | reverse complement strand
CGGGACCGGGGACGAGGCGGCGAGCGCCGAGGCCGATGCGGTGGAGGACCTGTTCGCCCGGCTCCGAGCCAGCCAGCCCGCCGGACCGGCAGCCGGACCGGCACCGGCCGGCTCGGGTGCCGGGGCCGCCGGCGGGGAAGGCGTGGGCGTCGCCGGCGTGGCCCACCCCGGCGACGGTGCAGGCCGCGCCAGCCGGGGCCTTCCCGGAGGGCAGGAGCACGGTGATCACGACCAGGGGGAGGTGCCGGCCGAGCCGGGTTCCGGCGCGCCAGCCGGGGCCGGGGACGTCGAAGAGGTCGGGGCCGAGCCGGGAGCCGGGGCTGAGGGAACCGGTGAGGCGGGGAGCGCCGGCGGGGCCGCGGCGGCCGACCGGGTCGCCGAGGGCAGCGAGCCGGCGGAAGCGGACGGGGAGGGCGGGGGCAGCCCCGACGATCCGGTCCGGGCCGCCGGGGCCGAGCTGCTCGATCCGGTGGTGGCCCGGCTCACCCGCCGGGTGAAGCGGGCGCTCCAGGACGACCAGAACGCGCTGCTCGACCGCTTGCGCAGCGGCCCGGGGAGCGCCACCGTCGGCCTGCTGGCCCCGGAGGAGGTACAGCGGGGCCACTACGAGGCGGCGGCGGCGCCGTCGTTGCGAGAGGCGGCGGCGGCCGGGCTGGCCTTCGGCCGGTCACGGCGCGGGGCCCGGGGCAGGGCGCCGGCGCCCGACGACAAGGTGGTGGCCGAGGCGGCAGAGGGGCTGGCCCGGACGGTGGTGGGGCAGTTGCGGCGGCGCCTGGGGGAGGAGGACGCGGGCGCCGCCGGGGGCACCGACGCCGCCGACCGGATCGGTGCCGCGTACCGCGAGTGGCGGGGCGAGCGGATCGAGCGGCTGGTGGGCGACTGCGCGCTCGCCGCC
The DNA here is from genome assembly GCA_030044045.1 of Acidimicrobiales bacterium. Next base: position 3,438 of record JASHWO010000330.1, on the reverse strand, counting down.
TTCTCCGACGGGGTGCTGGCGGCGTCGGGGCGGGGTAACGAAGTGCGGTGGGTGCTGGCCGGCACCGGCCCGGGCTGTGCCGACTGCGACGACAACGCGCTGGCCGGCGCGGTCCCTACCGGGGAGGAGTTCCCCACCGGCCACCGGCGCCCGCCGGCCCACGCCGGCTGCCGTTGCCTCGTGGTCCCGACCCCCGCCTGATCGCCGCCGCGGCCTAGGCTCCCCCCGGTGCGGACCCCCCAGGACCTGCCACCCCGCGCCCCCAGGGCCCGTGGCGGGCGCGGGCGCTGGTGGCTCCTCGGCGTGGTGGTGGTGCTGGTGGTGGTGCTGGCGTCGCTCAAGTCGCTGGCCACGCTGTACACCGACAGCCTCTGGTTCTCCTCGGTGCACCTGCACCGTGTGTGGTCGAGCTTGCTGGGCATCAAGGTCGGGCTCTTCGCCTCGTTCGGGGCGCTGTTCTTCGTCGTCCTCTGGGTGAACCTGCTGATCTGTGACCGCATCGGGGCCAGTGCCCCGGCGGCCGACCCCGAGGACGAGCTGGTGCGGCGCTACCAGCACTCGGTCCGCCCGCACGCCGGGTGGGTGCACGCCGCGGTGGCGGTGGTGCTGGCGCTGATCGCCGCCTCGGGCACGGTGGGCGAGTGGGACAACTGGATCCTCTTCACCCACGGGCAGTCGTTCGGCGTGAAGGACCCACAGTTCGGCATGACAGTGGGCTTCTTCGTTTTCAAGCTGCCGTTCCTCGAGTTCCTGGTGAACTGGCTGCTGATCGTCCTGGTGGTGATCTTGGTGGTCACCGCGGCCTTCCACTACCTGAACGGCGGGGTCCGGGTGCAGCGGCCGGGGCCCCGGGTGCGGCCGGCGGTGAAGGTCCACCTCTCGGTGCTGCTGGCCCTGGTGGCCCTGGTGAAGGCCGGCGGGTACGTGCTCCAGCGGTTCCAGCTCGACACCTCCACGAACGGCTACGTCGAGGGCGCCGGCTACACCGACGTGCACGCCCGGCTGCCGGCCCTGGAGCTCCTGTTCTTCGTCTCCCTCTTCGCCGCGGCCATCCTCCTCTACAACATCCGCCGGCAGGGCTGGACGCTGCCGGTGCTGGCCGTGGGGGTGTGGGCCTTCGTGGCCCTGGTGATCGGGGTGATCTACCCGGCGGTGCTGCAGGCGCTGAAGGTGAACCCGGCCCAGAGCACGCTGGAGCAGCCGTACATCAAGCGGAACATCGAGGCCACCCGGGCCGCCTACGGCCTGGACCACGTGAAGACGTCGAGCTTCCAGGGGAGCACCAACGTGACCGCGGCCCAGGTGGCCGCCAACAGTACAACCCTGGCCAACATCCGCCTTTGGGACCCGGACCCGAGCATCTCGCTGCCCACCTTCCAGAAGCTCCAGGACCTGAAGTCGTACTACACGTTCCAGGCGGTGGCCGTGGACCGTTACAAGGTCGACGGCAAGCTCCGGCCGGTCGTCGTGGGCGTGCGCCAGATGAACCCGACAGACCTGCCGTCGTCGGGTTGGGTCAACACGCATCTCGAGTACACCCACGGCGAGGGCATGGCGCTGGCCGTGGCCAACCAGTCCACGTCCGACGGGGGGCCGGTCTTCGGCATCAAGGACGTGCCGCCCACGTCGTCGAGCGGGCTGCCTTCCGTCACCGAGCCGGGGGTGTACTTCGGCCTGGACGACCCGGGCTGGGTGATCGCCGACAGCCGGCAGCCGGAGCTCGACTACCAGACGGCCGGCGGCACAGACCACACGACCCACTACCAGGGCACCGGCGGGGTGGAGCTGAACAACTTCCTCACCAGGGCTGCCTTCGCCGTTCGGCTCGGGGACCTGAACGTGCTGATCTCGAACTTGATCACCCCGCAGTCGAAGATGATGTTCGTCCGCACAATCCGGGCCATGGCGGAGAAGGCGGCGCCGTTCCTCTCCTTCGACTCCAGCGCCTACGCCGCGGTGGTGGACGGGCACATCGACTGGATCCTGAACGCCTACACCACCACCGACGAGTACCCGTACTCGCAGAACGCCGACACCCAGCAGGTCCCGCCGGGCAGCGGACTGCCCGGCAGCTACAACTACGTGCGCAACTCGGTGGACGTGGTCGTCAACGCCTACTCGGGGAAGATGACGTTCTACGCCATGGACGGCGACCCGATCCTCCGGGCCTACGAGTCGGCGTTCCCGGGGATGTTCACCCCGGCGTCGGCCATGACATCGACCTTGCGGGCCCACCTGCGGTACCCGCAGGACCTCTTCTCGGTGCAGGCGGCGGTGTACGGCCGCTACCACGTCACCTCGCCGTCGAACTTCTACACCGCCGGCAACGCCTGGAACCTCTCGCCCACCGCCGGTGCCGGCTCCCCGACAAACGCCCTGGCCGTGACCTACACCACCAACGCCCAAGGGGAGATCACCGGGGGCAGCCTCCAGCGGATGTCGCCGCTGTACCAGGTGATGGCCGAGCCGGGCGAGAGCCACCAGTCGTTCACCATCTCCGACGCCTACGTGCCGGCGTCCCAGGGGCCCGCCATCCAGAACCTCTCGGCGTTCATGGTGGCCAACTCCGATCCGGACCAGTACGGCCAGCTCCGGGTCTACGTGACGGAACCGGGCCACAGCGTGGTCGGTCCGGCGCTGGCCGACTCCTACATCCAGCAGAACAGCACAGTGTCGAAGGCGATCAGCCTGCTGGACCAGCACGGTTCCCAGGTGCTCCTGGGGAACATCCTCATGGTCCCCATCGACCAGTCGATGCTCTACGTGCGGCCGCTCTACACCGAGTCGACGGGCAACCCCGAGCCGCAGCTGAAGGACGTGATCGCCGTCTACGGCCAGCGGGTGCGCATGGCCAGCACACTGGACAGCGCGCTGAGCCAGGCCTTGGGGACCGCCGTGGGCACGGCGACGCCCACAGGGACAACCCCCCGTACAGCCACAACATCGCCCAGTAAGCCCACGTCGCCCTCGCCCTCCACGACGTCGCCGTCGGCGGTGCAGCAGGCCCAGTCCGACCTCACACAGGCGGCCGGCGACTATGCCCAGGCCCAGAAGGACCTGAAGTCGGGGACACTCGGGGGGTACCAGCGAGAGGTGGCGGCCGCCCAGAAGGAGGCGGCGGCGGCCAAGGCGCTGCTCGGGGCGGGGTCGGGGTCGGGGTCGACCGGTACCAGTGCCTCCACCACGACCACCACGACGGGGCCGGCACCGGGTGGGACCACGACGACGGCCGTGCCCGGTGGGACCGGGACCGGGACGGCGGTGCCGGCGGGCGGGGCCGGGACGGGCACGACGACGACCACGACCGTGCCGAAGGGCGGCGGGTCGTCGCGGTCGGCGAAGGGCGGGTCCGGCGGGTCCGGGTCGGGTGGATCGGAGCCCGGCAGCACGTCGACGACGGCGCCGAAGGAGAGCGGGAGCAAGGGGGCGACCACCACG
>JASHWO010000329.1 GCA_030044045.1 Acidimicrobiales bacterium | reverse complement strand
GGACCCGGGGCACCGCCTCGCCGGGCACGTCGCCGTCGCTCGGGGGAGCCACCGACGGCGAGGCTATTCGACCCCGCCCGCCGGCCGGGCCAAGTGGCAGCACGGCCAGGGGCGGGGTTGGGGTCCCCGCCCACTGGAGGAGCCTGGGTTGGGGTGCCCGGGCGGGGTGGCAACAGCCTCGGGGCGGGGGGTAGCCCCCGGTGGCGACACCCGGTAGCGGGCTTCACCGGCGCCCCGGCGGCCCGCACACTGTCGGTATGCCGGCAGGAGGAGCCCGATGATCAGCGCCCGATCGCTCACCAAGCACTATGGCCGGACGGCGGCCGTCAAGGACCTCAGCTTCGACGTCACCCCGGGGACGGTCACCGGCTTCCTGGGGCCGAACGGGTCGGGCAAGTCCACCACCATGCGCATGATCATGGGCCTGGACGCCCCCGACGGCGGCTCGGCCATCGTCAACGGCCGCCCCTACGCCGATCTCGAGTGGCCGCTGCGGGAGGTGGGCGCCCTGCTCGACGCCAAGGCCTTCCATCCCGCCCGCAGCGCCTACGACCACCTGCGCGTCCTGGCCCGCACGAACGACATCCCGCGGCGGCGGGTCGACGAGGTGCTGGACCGGGTGGGCCTCACCGCCGTGGCCCACGTGCGCGCCGGCAAGTTCTCGCTGGGCATGGGCCAGCGGCTGGGCATCGCCAGCGCCCTGCTCGGGGACCCGGGCGTGCTGCTCTTCGACGAGCCGGTGAACGGGCTCGACCCCGAGGGCATCCGCTGGGTCCGCCACCTCCTGCGCGGGCTGGCCGCCGAGGGGCGCACCGTGTTCGTGTCCAGCCACCTGATCGCCGAGATGTCCCTCACCGCCCAGCGGCTGGTGGTGATCGGTAAGGGCCGGCTGATCGCCCAGACCTCGGTGGAGGAGCTCGCCACCCAGGGCACCGTCCCGGCGGTGCGGGTGGCGACCCCGACGGCCCGGATGCTGGTCACCGCCCTACTGGGCCGGGGGGCCAAGGTGCGGGTGGAGGACGACGGCGCGGTGCTGGTGTCCGGGATGACCGCGCCCGAAGTGGGCGAGCTGGCCACCCGCCGGTCCATCACCCTGTACGAGCTGACGCCCATGCGGGCCTCCCTGGAGGACGCCTTCATGCAGCTCACCAGCGAGGCCGTCGAGTACCGGGCCGGGGACGAGCCGGTGCCCGACCTGGCCCACGCGTTGCTCGCCCGATCCGCCGGCGCGGTCCGCGCCCCCGGCGGCCACCACCTGGAGGGATCGTGATCACTACCCGCTACGGCCTGCGCCAGGTGACCCGGGCGGAGCTGGCCAAGCTGACCACGCTGCGCTCCACCGTCTGGACCCTGCTGGTCACCGTGGTGGGCTCGATCCTGGTGACCGTGCTCTCCACCGAGAGCGTCGGCCACCACGGCCGGGCCTGGTACCAGGGGTTCGACTCGACCAACCAGTCCCTGTCCGGCCTCACCGTGGCCGTGCTGTCGATCGGGGTGCTGGGCGTCCTGGCCGTGACCGGGGAGTACGGCACCGGCACCATCCGCTCGTCGCTGGCGGCGATCCCACGCCGGCGGCTGCTCCTGGCCGGCAAGCTGGTGGTGGTCGGGGCCGTGGTGCTGGCCGTCGGCGAGGCCATCGCCCTGGCTTGCTTCGGGATCGGGCAGGCCATCCTGTCCGGCGACGGTGCGCCCACCGCCAGCCTGGGCCAGCCCGGCGTGCTCCGGGCGGTGCTCCTCTCCGGCGCCTTCCTGGCCCTGCTCGGGCTGCTGGCCCTGGGCGTGGGGGTGGTGGTGCGCCACACCGCCGGGGCCATCGCCACCTACGCCGGGGTGACCTTCCTGCTCCCCCTGCTGCTCCAGCGCATCCCCAGCCGCCCCGGACGGTTCACCCCCCTCATGATGCTGGCCAACTCGGTGGCCGCCGTGGTCCGCCAACCCGACCAGGTCTCGCCCTGGACCGGGTTCGTCCTGATGGCCGTCTACGCGGCAGCCGTCCTGGCGGTGGCGGCGGCGCTGCTGGTGCGCCGTGACGCATGATGCAGGCCGGATCTGACGACGCAGGGGTACGAGTGCAGTTGCGCATCGGTGGCCGGGACCGGGTGATCGAGATCCCCGAGGACCGGGTGGAGGAGACGAAACGGCTGGCCCGGGCCGTCTGGCACGAGCCCTTCCAGCGCCGCACCTGGAACGAGCTCCTGTTCTTCCTGGTGAGTGGGGTCCTCGGCTACGCCGGCATGGCGCTGGTAGGGGCCAGCCTGGCCATCGGCACGGTGCTGTTCGTCACCTTCGTGGGCGTGATCGTGATGGCCGCCGCCCTCCGGGGCGCCCGGGGGCTCGGCGGCCTCCACCGGGCACTGGCCCGCTCCCTGCTGGGCGAGCACATCGAGGAGCCGGCCCCGTTCGTGGCCCGGCCCGGCTTCCTGGGCTGGCTGCAGTCGGCCCTGCGGGACCGGGTGGCCTGGCGGGCTGTGGCCTACTCGGCGCTGAAGCTGCCGCTGGCCCTGTTCGGCGTGTGGTTCGCCTTCAGCGTGTGGGTGGATGCCTTCTTCTGCCTGACCTTCCCCTTCTGGGGCGGCGGGGCGTCGCAGCCCCACGAGTTCGGCGTGTTCCCCAATGTCTTCCCCCCCGGCTTCCTGTCGGTGGGCTTCTCCGGTTTCTTCCACGGGCTGTTCATTTTCGTGACTGGGGTGGTCCTCTTCTTCGTGGCCCCCTGGACCATGCGCCTGGTGGTGTCGGTCGATCGCCGGCTGCTGCGGGTGCTGCTCTCGCCCGACCCCATCACCCAGCGCCTGCACCTGCTCGAGCACGCCCGCACCCAGACCGTGGACGAGTCGGCCGCCACCCTCCGGCGCATCGAGCGGGACCTCCACGACGGCACCCAGGCTCAGCTGGTGGCCCTAGCCATGCGCCTCGGCCAGGCCAAGGAGAAGCTGGCCGACGGCGGCCCGCTCGACCTGGAGCAGGTGCGCCGCCTGGTCGACGACGCCCACCGCGGGGCCAAGGAGGCCATCGTGGACCTGCGCGACCTGGCCCGGGGCATCCACCCGCCGGTGCTCGACACCGGCCTGGAGGGGGCCCTGGCCACCCTGGCCGCCCGCAGCACCCTGCCCACCGAGCTGTCGGTCACCGTCACCGACCGCCCCACCCCGGCCATCGAGGCCATCGCCTACTTCTGCGTGGCCGAGCTGCTGGCCAACGTGGCCCAGCACGCCCGGGCCTCCCGGGCCAGCATCACCTGCGCCCAGCACGGCGCCTGGCTCCGGCTGGTGGTCCGGGACGACGGCCAGGGGGGCGCCCACCTGTCGCGCTTCGGCTCCTTCTCCAGTGGCCTGACCGGCCTGACCGAGCGGGTACGCACGGTCGACGGGCAGCTCCACATCGTCAGCCCGCCCGGTGGGCCCACCGTGGTCACCGTCGACCTGCCGTTGCAGGCATGACCGACGCCATCCGCGTGGTCATCGCCGAGGACTCGGCCATCCTCCGCGACGGGCTGGTGCAGCTCCTGGCCGACCGCGGCTTCGAGGTCACCGGTGCGGTGAGCGACCCGGTGGCGCTGGCCGCTGCCGTCGAGCGCGACCTCCCCGACGTGGCGGTGGTCGACATCCGGATGCCGGCCACCTTCACCGACGAGGGCCTGCGGGCCGCCCTCGACCTGCGCCGGGCCCGGCCCACCCTCGGGATCCTGCTCTTCTCCCAGTACATCGAGACCCGCTACGCCGCCGAGCTGCTGGCCAGCGGCGCGGCGGGCATCGGTTACCTACTGAAGGACCGGGTGGCCGACGTGAGCGACTTCGTGGAGGCCCTGGTCCGGGTAGCCTCCGGCGGCACCGCCCTCGATCCCGAGGTGGTCACCCAGCTCGTCGGGGCCAGCCGGCGGGCCGACTCGCTGGCCGGCCTCAGCGCCCGGGAGCGCGAGGTGCTCTCGCTCATGGCCGAGGGCCGCACCAACGCCGCCATCGCCGCCACCCTGGTCATCTCCGAGGGGGCGGTCGAGAAGCACGTGGCCAACATCTTCGCCAAGCTCGACCTGCCGGTGTCGCAGAGCGACCACCGCCGCGTCCTGGCCGTGCTGCGTTTCCTCGAGTCCTGACCGGCGGGCCCCAGGCGGGTCGGGTGGCAGCACGGCCGGCGTGGGGCAGGGGCCCCACGCATCGGAGGAGCCCGGGGTTGGGGCCCCGGGCGGGCCCAGCAACTCAGCCGAGCTGCTCCTTCAGGGCGGCCAGCGCCGCCTT
>JASHWO010000328.1 GCA_030044045.1 Acidimicrobiales bacterium | reverse complement strand
TTGGCCGGCGGCACCGTTCCCGGCGGGGCCACGGCCGGAACCGGCGCCGGCGTTCCTGGCGCCGGCGTTCCTGGCGCCCCGCCGGGAACGCCGTTCGCACCGTTGCCGGCCGACCCGTTGTTGCCGTTGCGCCCGTTGCCGTCGAAGTGGGGGACCACCTTGGCTCCGCTGGTGTGCACCGGGCGGCCGTAGGCCTCGTCGACCAGCCGGCCCACCTCGGTGCCGTCGATGCTCTCCTGCTCCAGCAAGGTGTGGGCCACGGCGTCCAGCCCCTTCCGGTGGCGGGTCAGCAGATCCACCGCCCGCTCCTCCTGGGTCCGTAGGATGCGCTCCACCTCGTCGTCGATCACCCGGCTGGTGTCCTCCGAGTAGTCCCGGGTGTGCATCAGGTCCTCGCCCAGGAAGACCTGTCCCTGCGACCCCCAGGCCATGGGGCCGATCTCCTCGCTCATGCCCCACTCGCGGACCATCTTCCGGGCCAGCTCGGTGTTGCCCACCAGGTCGTTGGCGGCGCCGGTCGACAGGTCCCCGTACACCAGGAGCTCGGCCACCCGACCGCCCATGCGTACGCACAACGAGTCCTCGATGTGCGACCGCGGGTGGAGGTGGCGCTCCTCCATGGGGAGCTGCATGGTGACGCCCAGGGCCATGCCGGTCGGCAGGATCGTGACCTTGTGGACGGGGTCGGCATCCTCCAGCACGTAGGCCAGGACGGCGTGCCCGCCCTCGTGATAGGCCACGCGCTCCTTCTCCTCGTCCGAGAGGACCAGGCTGTCCCGCCGCTGGCCCATGAGCACCCGGTCACGGGAGGACTCGAAGTCGACCATCTCGATGGCCGGGCTCCCCCGGCGCACGGCGTGCAGGGCGGCCTCGTTCACCAGGTTGGCCAGGTCGGCCCCGCTCATGCCCGGGGTGCCCCGGGCCACCAGCTCCAGGTCGACGTCGGGGCCGATGCGCTTGCCCTTGCAGTGCACCTGGAGGATCGGCAGCCGCTCCTCCAGGTCGGGCAGGGGCACCACGATCTGGCGGTCGAAGCGGCCGGGGCGGAGCAACGCCGGGTCGAGGATGTCCGGACGGTTCGTGGCGGCGATCACCACCACACCTTCGGCCGGGTCGAAACCGTCCATCTCGTTGAGCATCTGGTTCAGCGTCTGCTCCCGCTCGTCGTGCCCGCCGCCCAGGCCGGCGCCGCGCTTGCGGCCGATCGAGTCGATCTCGTCCACGAAGATGATGGCCGGGGCCTGCTTGCGGGCCGTCTGGAACAGGTCGCGGACGCGGCTGGCCCCCACCCCGACGAACATCTCCATGAAGTCCGAGCCGCTGACCGAGAGGAAGGGCACGCCGGCCTCCCCGGCCACCGCCCGGGCCAGCAGCGTCTTCCCGGTGCCCGGAGGGCCCACCAGCAGCACGCCCTTCGGGATCTTGGCCCCGATCTCCCGGAAGCGGGCGGGCGTCTTCAGAAAGTCCACCACCTCGCTGATCTCCTGCTTCACGCCCGTGTAGCCGGCGACGTCGACGAAGGTGGTCGAGGGCCGGTCGGCACTGAAGAGGCGGGCCTTCGACCGCCCGATGGACATGATCCCCGACATCTGGCCCCGGGCCTGACGGCTGATGAAGTAGAAGATCAGCAGCATGCCGCCGAAGAGCAGCACGTAGGGGAGGAGCGTGCCCAGGAGATCGCTGGGCGTGGTGAAGTTCACCTTCACCCCGTCCCTGCGCATCGTGTCGACGTCGGTGGAGATCACCGGTGTGGGCCCGCTGACCGTATAGGACTCTCCCGACGCGAGCTTCCCGGTGATCGTGCCCGAGTTGTTGGCGATGGTGGCTGTGGCCACCTTCCGGGCCTGCACGTCGTTCATGTACTCGGAGTAGGTCAGCGACTTGGACGCGGGGTGCGACAGCAGCGAGGGCACGACGAGCACGGCCAGGACGGCCAGGATGAGGACGATCCAGATCCACCGCCAGCTCTGGTCGCTGCCGCCGTTCCCGCCGCCCCTCCCGTTCCCGCCGAAGCCGCCGGGCCCTCCGCCCGGACCGGGCGAGCGCGGAGGTGTGCCATCGATCGGGTGCAGGCTCACCGCCCCATGCTATGCGCAGCCTCCGGCCGTCGGTGACCGGGGGCGCCGGCGCGCGCCGGCCCTGCGGGCGCGCCGTTGGGGCGGGGGAGGCCAGCGGTAACGTGTCGCCCGATGGCCCCGTACGGCGACAGCAAGCCGTCCCCGGCCCCTCCGCAGCCGGGCGCCGCCGCTCCGGGAGTCCTCCCCGCCGCCCCGCCCCTTCCCGGCGAGCAGGCCGCGGTCGGGTCACCGGGTCCCGACGGGCGACCCCTCACCTTCCTGGACGTCCCGGGTGCCCCGCCGGCCACCCGGGGCGACGGCGGGAGCTGGATCCTCTTCGCCCTCATCGGCTTCGTGGCCGGCGAGCTGGCGGCCTACGTGCTGGTGGTGGTGGCGGCCGCCCTGGCCGGCGAGAGCGGGCAGCTCCAGAAGATCGAGACGCTGGCCGCGCCGCCGGAGTGGTACGTGGGCGTGTCGCTGGTGGGGCTGTGGCTGGGCTTCTTCGCCGGGCCGTGGCTGGCCAGCCGGGCCCGGGGCACGGGACGCCTCGCGGCCGACCTGGGCATCCGCTTCCGGCCGGTGGACGCCGTGGGCGTGGTGATCGGGATCGGGTCGCAGTTCGCCATCGACTACGCCTACGCCCCCTTCATCACGAACCAGTCGAAGTTCGGCGCCCCGACCACCAGGCTGACCGGTGCCTCCCACGGCTGGGGCTTCCTGGTGATCGCCGTGCTCACCGTGGTGGGGGCGCCGTTCTTCGAGGAACTGTTCTTCCGGGGCCTCCTCCTGAAAGGCCTCGCCCGGGTGCTCGCCCCGGCGCGGCTCGGCCCCTCGACCCGCCGCACCGCCGGGCTGGTGGTGGCGGTGGTGGCCGACGGCCTCCTGTTCGGCCTGGCCCACGGCGAGTGGGCGCAGCTCGCCGGCCTGGCCGCCTTCGGCATGGTGCTGGCCGTGGTGAGCTACCGCACCGGCCGCCTGGGCATGAACATGGTGGCCCACGCCTCGTTCAACCTGGTGGCGGTGGTCGCCGTCCTGCAGAGTCGTGGTGCCGTCGTCCACTGAGGGCACCCTGGAGGCGTCGGCGGAGGCGCCGGCGGGGGTCGCCACCGCGGCGGCGCGACCTCTCCGGCCCCCGTGGCCCCCCCGGCGGCACGGCGTGGCCCGTTGGGCGCCGGCCCTGGCCACGCTGGTGGCGGTGGCCGGGGTGATCGCCGTGACCCTCTGGCAGCTCCACCCGAGCCTGCTGCTGTCCGGCACCACCACCACCGGGGGGGACACCGGCGCCCACTACATGATGCCGGCTTTCTTCAACACGAACCTGTTCCCGCACCTGACCGGGTGGGACCCGGACTGGTACGACGGCTACCCCGCCTACACCTTCTACTTCGTGCTGCCGGATGCGCTGGTGGCGCTGGCGTCCCACCTCATCAGCTACAACGTGGCCTTCAAGCTGGGCACCGTGCTCGGCTCGGTGCTGCTGCCGGCGACGGCCTGGGCCCTGGGCCGGCTCTTCCGGCTGGCCGCACCCCTGCCGGCGGTGCTGGCCGCGGCCATGCTGCCGTTCCTCTTCACATACTCGTACACGATCTACGGCGGGAACCTCTTCTCCACCCTGGCCGGCGAGTACGCCTACTCGCTGAGCATCGCCCTGGCGCTGCTCTTCGTCGGGCTCTTCGCCCGGGGCATCCGCACCGGCCGCCACCGGGCCTGGGCGGCGGCGGTGCTCGCCCTGTCCATCCTGGCCCACATCGTCCCGGGCATGTTCGCCCTGGTCGCCGCCGGGTTGCTCACCCTGGCCGAGCTGCTGCCCGAGCGCTGGCGGCTCCACGACGACCAGCGCCGCCCGTCGTCGCCGGTGGCCCGGGCCCCGGGGCGCGAGGGGGTGCGGAGCCGCCGGGCGGCGCTGTGGTGGGGGGCCTCCACCGTGGCCATCGGGCTGGCCCTGTCGGGCTGGTGGCTGGTGCCCTTCGGCATCCGCCAGCCCTACTCGACCACCATGAACTACACGAACGTGACCACGTTCGTGACCCTCCTCTTCCCGGTGGCCGCCCTGTGGGCGGTGGTCCTGGCCGGGGTGGCCGTGGTGGTGGCCCTGGTGCGGCGCAGCCGGTTCGGCCTGCTCTTCGGGGCCCTGGGCGGGCTGTCGGCGCTGGGGCTGGCCGTCGACCCGCAGGGCGCCCTCTACAACGTCCGGCTGCTGCCCCTGTGGTTCCTCTGCGTGTACCTCATGGCGGGGTGGGTGTTCGGCGTGGCCGTGGCCGGTGCCGCCCGGTGGGCCCGGCGGGAACGCATGGCTCGTTGGGTGCTCGCCGTCGGCGA
>JASHWO010000327.1 GCA_030044045.1 Acidimicrobiales bacterium | reverse complement strand
CAGCGGCACCGGGACCGCGGCCAGGGCCCGGGCCCGGGCCGGATCGGGCACCGCCTCGGCCGCCAGGGCGTCGAGCAGCGACGCCTCGCTGCCCACCAGGTCGGCCTGGCGGGCCAGGAGCGGGACCGGGTCCCGCCGGGCCAGCTCGGCGCAGAGCGGCAGGAGCTCGTGGCGCACCCGGTTCCGCAGGTGCCGGGGGTCGACGTTCGAGGGGTCGGTCACCCAAGCCAGCCCCATCGAGCGGCAGACGGCCCGGGCCTCGGCCCGGCGCAGGCCGAGCAGGGGGTGGGACGGCCCGGGGCGCATCCCGGCCATCCCGTCCAGCCCGGCCCCGCGCAACACGTTGACCAGCACCGTCTCCGCCTGGTCGTCCATGGTGTGGCCGGTGGCCACGCCGGGCGGGAGCACGGCGAAGCGGGCGGCCCGGGCCCGGGACTCCAGGTTCGGTCCCTCGGGCACCGCCACCCGTTCGGCCCGGAAGCCGGCACCCAGCCGATGGGCGGCGGCGGCGGCCACCTCGGCCTCGGCCGTCGACCCCGACCGCAGCCCGTGGTCGACGTGGACGGCAGTGGCCCGGCAACCGGCGGCCACGGCCAGGACCAGGAGGGCCAGCGAGTCCGGCCCCCCGGAGACGGCGCAGGCCAGCGGCTGGCCAGCCGGGGGAAAGGTGCACCGGGGCAGCGCCGCCGCCACCTCGTCGGGCCAGGCCGGCCCGCTCACCCCCCTCACCCGGCGGCCGGGGCGGCCCCCACCCGGGAGACCCAGTCGCCGGGCTGCCGGATCTCGGCCAGCGACGGCAGCCACTCCGGCCCCCGCCACACCCGGTCGAACAGGGTGGTGCCGCCGGCTCGCTCGACGGCCCGCACGAAGTCCTCCCCCTCGGCGTACTGGCGGAGCTTGGCCTCCAGCCCCAGCACCTGCTGGATCACCTTGGCCGGCCCCCGCACCTGCTGGCGCCGCTCGCGCAGGACCCGGCTGAACCGCTCGGCGCCGGGCACCGCCGCCGCGCCGGCCCGGTCCATCACCACGTCGCCGTGGCCCTCCAGCAGGCTCATCAGCGCCTGCATGCGCTGGAGGGCGTCGAGCTGCTCGCCGGTGGCCACCAGCCCCAGCATGCCCGTGCCGTCCAGCGGGTTCCGCCCGGCCCGCACCTCGTCGGCCGCCCGGCGCAGGGCGTCCAGCACCCGGCGCGGGTCGGGGGGGCCGGGCTCCAGCCCCCGGTCGACCAGCGACACGAAGTGGTCCCGGAGCCAGGGGACGGCGGTGAACTGGCTGCGGTGGGTCACCTCGTGCAGGGCCAGCCACAGCCGGAACTGGCGGGAGGGGAAGCCGTAGCGGGACTCCAGGGCCACCACGTTCGGCCCGACGTAGTAGACGAGGTCCTGGTCGTCGGCGGCGAAGTCCTCGGTGAGCAGCAGGTCGTACTGGCCGAGGACGCGGGTCGACATCCAGGCCAGCAGGAGCCCGACCTGGGTACCGCTCAGCGAGCGGCCGGCCCCCGACAGGGCGGCGGGCAGGCGGGCCTGCAGCCCGGGGAGCGAGGCCAACGGCGCCGACTCCCGGCGGGCGGCCACCTTCTGCAGGGTGGGGCCGAGCAGCCGTTGGATGGAGGCCACGTTGGCCCGGACCCAGCCGGCCCGGTCGGTGACCCGGGCTCGGGCCGGCGTGGCCGGGCGGAGCCCGGTGGCCTCGGCCACCAGCCCTTCGGCCTGGGCCGTCAGCCCGGCGAAGTCCGCCTCCACCGCCGCCGGGCGGTAGCCGGCCGGCAACGGCCGCCGGGCCACGGCCCACTCGGCCACCCGCCGGGCGGTCTCCCAGTCGACGATCCCCTGCCCGTCGTCTGGGACAGACAGGGGGGCGGGGCCGGCCGCCGCCGCCTCCGCGCCCTCCGGGCGGTCGGTCACCATCTCAGGGGGCGCTGCCCCGCCCGGTGGGCTCCTCGTGGTGCTGGGCCTCCTCGTGGATGGCGCCGGCGATGCGGGCCATGAGCGACTCGGGGACCCGGTCCCGGCAACGGTTGGCGATCACCGCCCGCAGCTCCGCTTCGAACTCGGCCGCGCTGCCGCAAGAAGAGCAGGCGTCCAGGTGGACGGCGATCTCGTGGCGCCGCTCCTCGGTCAGCTCCCCGTCGAGGTAGTGGTAGAGCTGGTGGACGGCCTCGATGCAGTCCACCTTCGAGTCGGCGCCGCCCGATCCGCACCTCTCGGCGCCCTCGCCTGCTACCCCCTCCACCACGGCACGCCTCCCTGTCACTCCGCCGGGCGGGGGCCCGTCCCCACCAGACCGCGCGCCTCGGCGAACTCGTGCAACGCCTTCTGGAGGGCTCTTCTTCCCCGGTGGATGCGGCTCATGACGGTGCCGATGGGCACCTCGGTGATCTCGGCGATCTCCTTGTAGGAGAACCCCTCCACGTCGGCCAGCAGCACGGCGATCCGGAAGGCGTCGGGCAGCGACTCGATGGCCGCCTTCACCTCCTCGTCGGTGAAGCGGTCGAGCGCCACGTCCTCGGCGCTGCGGCCGGGCTCCCGCCCGTCGAGCGGCGCCATGCGGCGGTAGAGGTAGAGGTCCTCCACGTCCTCCACGTCGGACACCTCGGGCCGGCGACGGGCTGCCCGGTAGGAGTTGATGTAGGTGTTCGTGAGGATGCGGTAGAGCCAGGCCTTCAGGTTCGTCCCCTCGGTGAAGCTCCCGAACGCCCGGTACGCCTTCAGGTAGGTCTCCTGCACCAGGTCCTCGGCGTCGGCCGGGTTCCGGGTCATGCGCAGGGCGGCGCTGTACAGCGCCGGCATGTGCTCCATGGCGAGATCGGTGAAGTCGGCCTGGTCGGCCATGACCCGACACTACCCAGTGGGCGTGCCGCGCGTCAGCCCCCGCAGGTCGGCGCGGCGGCACCGGCCGGCTCCGATACCCGCCTGCTCCCGCCTGGCCGCTATCCCTCCCCGCCCAACGCCGTGAGGAACGAGACGAACCCCGGCACCAGCTCGGGCAGGCGGTCGGCCCGGTCGGCCCGCAGGGGCGGCCGTCCGTCAGGAGCGGCCGCTCCCCCGGCGGCGGCGCGGCCGGGGGGCGACCCCTACCAGCGGGAGACGAGAACACGTTCTCGTCCCGCGCTACCGTGGCCCGGAGCACAGGAGGAGCGAGATGGCGCCAGCGTCCACGGAACCCGGCCGGCCCACCGAGCCCATCCCACCCGCCGAGCCCATCCCACCCGCCGATCTGGGCATCGACCTGATGAGCGGGGCTTTCTACGCCGGGGACCCCTTCCCGGCCTACGCCTGGCTTCGCCAGCACGCCCCCGCCTTCCACGACCAGGCGAACGACCTGTGGGCCCTCTCTCGCCACCGCGACGTCAAGGCCGCCGCCACCGATCCCGACACCTTCTCCAACGCCGGCGGCATCCGCCCGAAGTTCCCGCCGCTGCCCATGATGATCGACTTCGACGCGCCGGAGCATGTGCGGCGGCGGCGCCTGGTCAGCGCCGGCTTCACCCCGGGCCGGGTGCGCCAGATGGAGGACCACGTGCGGGCCATCTGCGACGCCGTCATCGACCGGGTGTGCCAGCAGGGCACCTGCGACTTCGTCCGGGACATCGCCGCCCCCCTGCCGCTGGCCGTGATCGGGGACCTGCTCGGGGTGGCCGAGGCCGACCGCGACGACCTCCTGCGCTGGTCGGAGGAGATGCTGCGCTCCCAGGGCATGGCCACCGAGGAGGCCGTCGAGGGCGCGGCCCGGGCCTTCGTGGAGTACACCGCCTACATGGAGCCGGTGCTGGCCACCCGCCGGGCGGAGGGGTCGGACGGCGACCTGGTGGGGGTGCTGGTCAACGCCGAGATCGACGGCGACCGGCTGGACCACGACTCGCTGATCCACGAGACGCTGCTCATCCTGGTCGGCGGGGACGAGACCACCCGGCACGTGATCACCGGCGGCATGGAGGCCCTGCAAGTCCACCCCGACCAGCTCGACCGGCTCCGGCGGGACCCGTCCCTGCTGCCCGGCGCGGTGGAGGAGATGCTGCGCTGGGCCACCCCCATCAAGAACATGGCCCGCACCGTCACCCGCGACGTGGAGGTAGCCGGCCGGACCATCCCCCAAGGGGCCGAGGTGCTCCTCCTCTACCCGTCGGCCAACCGCGACCCCGAGGTCTTCGAGGAGCCCGAGACGTTCGACGTCACCCGCTCGCCGAACCCCCACGTGGCCTTCGGCTTCGGCGCCCACTTCTGCCTGGGCAACCAGCTCGCCCGGCTGGAGCTGCGGGTCGTGTTCGAGCGGCTCCTGGCCCGCCTGCCCGACCTGGCCCTGGCCGAGCCGGGCCCCTTCCCCCGGCGGGAGGCCAACTTCATCAGCGGCATCGAGTCCATGCCGGTCACCTTCACCCCCACTCAGCCTGTGGGCGTCCCCGCGTGACCACCGCCCGTCGCGACTGCCGGTGACCGGCGCGCCCCACCGGCTCCGTCCGGCCGGGGACCTCACCGTGCTCTCCTGGCCGGCGCTCGACGCCTTGGGGGTGGACGCCGTGGTGACCACCCGCCACGGCGGGGTGTCCTCGGGCCCCTACGCCTCGCTCGACCTGGCCCTCCACGTGGGCGACGATCCGGCCGCCGTGGTGGAGAACCGGCGCCGGGCAGCGCGGGCCATCGGGGCCGACCTGGACGACCTGGTGGTGGGCGAGCAGGTCCACGGCCGGTCGGCCACCGTGGTCACCACCGCCGACCGGGGACGCGGCGCCCGGCGGCTCGGGGACGCGCTGCCCGCCACCGACGTCCTGCTGACGGCCGAGCCGGGCCCGGTGCTGGTGACCCTGGTCGCCGACTGCGTGCCCATCGCCCTGATGGACCCGACGGCCGGGGTGGCGGCCACGGTCCACGCCGGGTGGCGGGGCACCGCCGCCCAGGTGGTGGTGGCAGCCCTCGACGCCATGGTGCGGCTCGGTGCCTGGCCGGCCCGGGTGGTGGCCGGCATCGGCCCGGCCGTCTCCCCCCGGACCTACG
>JASHWO010000326.1 GCA_030044045.1 Acidimicrobiales bacterium | reverse complement strand
ACGGTCCCCGGACCACCCCCGCCGTCGGGCTCGCGCCCGGCGCGCGACACGGCGAAGGTGAGGGTGGCCGCGGCCACGTGGAGCCCGCCGGCGCCCAGGTCGTACGCGTCCACCCGGACCACCGCCATCCGGCGGCCCCGACGCAGCACGTGGGCCACCGCCCGCACCGGCCCCACCCGGGCCGCCGCCAGGTAGCTGACGTGCAGCTCGCTGGTGGCCGTGCGCACGTACGGGTCGTCGCCGTGGAGGAGGGCCGAGCCGGCGGCCATGTCGGTCAGGGTGGCCAGCAGCCCGCCCTGGAGCGCGCCGGCCCCGTTCGTCACCCGGGGGGTGACGGCCAGATCCACCGCCCAGTCGGCCCCCTCCACCTCGACCGGACGCCAGTCGAAGGCCTTGAAGGCGTGGTCGGCAGCCAGGACGGGTGCCGGCCGGCGCGCCGCCGGCCCCGGGTCCCCTGGCAGCCCCTCTGCGGCGGTCACCGCCCGGCGGCCATCCTCGGCGCCCGGATCGCCCGGATCGCCCGGGTCCCGCAGGTCGCCCGGGCCGCCCACGTCGCCCAAGCTGTCGGGGCCCCCGGGGTCACTTGGGGCTCTTGGGACCGAAGCGGATGGCCCCGTCGATCCGGATCACCTCGCCGTTGAGGTAGGCGTTGTCCACGATGGCCTCGACCAGTGAGGCGTACTCCGCCGGCCGGCCCATCCGGCGGGGGAACGGCACGGCCGGGCCCCAGTAGGCCTCGACCTGCTCGGGGTCGGCCCCGTAGGCGGGGGTGATGAACACCCCGGGGGCGATGGTCACCACCCGCACGCCCACCACGGCCAGGTCGCGGGCGGCGGCCAGCGTCATGCCGATCACCCCACCCTTGGCGCTGGCGTAGGCCACCTGGCCGATCGTCCCCTCATAGCCGGCGATGGAGGCGGTGGCCACGATCACCCCTCGCTGGCCGTCCTCCTGGGGCTCGGCGGTGGACATCCCGGCGGCGGCCAGGCGCACCACGTTGAACGTCCCCACCAGGTAGTGGTCGACCACCCGCCGGAAGTCGTCCAGGGAGTGGGGCGTGCCGTCGGCCTTCAGGGTGCGCCCACCCCCGCCGAAACCGCCGTGCACGGCCACTGCCACCCGCAGCGGTCCCAGCTCGGTGGCCCGGGCCACCGCCGCGGCCACGCTGTCCTCGCTGGTCACGTCGGTGGCCACGAAGGCGGCCGAGCCGCCGAGCTCGGCCGCCAGGGCCTCGCCCTTGTCCTTGGCCAGGTCGGCCACCACCACCCGGGCCCCGGCGGCGGCCAGCCGGCGCACCGTGGCCTCACCCAGCCCACCGGCGCCGCCGGTCACGATCGCTGACGCACCCTCGAGATCCACCCACTCGCCTCCGCTCTGTCGCTGCCCGCCGCGCCCCCTCGGCCGGCGGGTCACTCTCAAACTGGACCGGGCGGGCCGCCCGACGGAGCGCCCGGCCGACGCCACCAGCCGGCACGTGCCCACGAGACCGAGCCACTGGGCGGGGCGGGCTCGCCGCCGCCCGGCGTGGCCGGCTGCGCTTCCCCCGCCCTCCCGGCTCGACCGCTAGGCCGCGACCTTGGTGTCGTCGAAGCCCAGGAGGTCGTTGAGGTTGCCGCCCATGACCTTGCGGACGGTGTCGTCAGGCAGCCCGGCCAGGTCGTCCACGAAGGTGATGGGGTCGGCCATGCCCTCGGGGTGCGGGTAGTCCGAGCCAAAGATCACCCGGTCGGCGCCGATCAGGTCGATCAGGCCCCTGGGGTCCTCCTCATGGAAGGGGTGGACGTAGACGTTGCGCTTGAAGGCCTCCACCGGGTTCTCGTCGAACGCGTTGGGGGTCATCGACCAGGCGAACGCCATGTGCTCCATGAGCGGGCGGACCCAGTTCGAGCCGTTCTCCACCGGGGCGAACCGGATGGTCGGGAACCGGGTGCACAGGCCGTGGCCGACCAGCGAGGAGACGGTGTCGATGATGGGCCGGCTCTGGTGGGCCAGGATGGCCTGGAAGCCCGAGCCGCCCTTGAAGGGGGTCATCTCGGCGTCGCGGATGCCCTCCCACTCGTTGGTGTAGCGCTGGTAGCCGCTGTCCGAAGCGTGCATGCCGACCACCAGGCCGGCCTCGGCCACCTTGGCCCAGAAGGGGTCGAACTCCGGCAGGGCCGGCGACCGGGGCCCGGCCCAGCCCCACACCGGGGCCGGGCGGACGAGGATGACGCGGGCGCCCCGCTCCACCACCCAGTCCAACTCCCGCAGGGCCTCGTCGAGGATGCCCAGGTGGATCACCGGGGTGGGGAACATGCGCTGCTCGTAGTCGAAGGTCCAGTGCTCGGCCATCCACTGGTTCAGCGCGTGGATCACCGCGTGCACCACCGGCGGGTCGTCGTGGACCCGCTCCTCCAGCAGGCTGGCCAGCGTGGGCCACATGATGGCCCGGTCGATGCCCAGCTCGTCCAGGAGCTGCAGCCGAGGCTCGGGCGCCGAAAAGGCCGGGGGGGACACGATGGCCCTGCCCATGATCTCCCGGCGGGACTTGCCCTCGGGGTTGCCGTGCTTGAAGTACTCCTCCTGGGCGCCCGGCGCCGCCACCTTCTCGAAGGTCGGGTTCGGGATGTAGTCGCTGATGACGTTCCGGACGGCGATCTTGGTGCGGCCGTTGACCTGGACGTACTTGATGATCCCCTCGTACTCCCGGGGCAGGTACTTGGTGAGGGCCTCCGGGGTCTCGTACATATGGTTGTCGGCGTCGAACACCGGGAAGTCGAGGACCCGTGACGGCATGGCTGCCCCTTTCTCTGTACCTTCTCTGTGCCGGCACCCGCCACCGGTGGGACGACGGTCCCCGTGGCGGCCGGCTCCTGCGTGCCGAACGATCGTTTGGGGCCAATCTACCAGCACGGTGCTGGTCCCAGGAACCCGCCGCCAGCCGATCAGCACCCAGGGGGAAGCCGAGACGGCGACGCCCAAACGGGGCCGGCGGCATCCAGGCCGCGCCGTCAGCCCAGGAGATCGAGCAGCGCCCCCACGTCGGCCAGGGTGCGCAAGGTGTCGTTCAGGTGGGTGCAGGTGCTGCGGCCGACGAAGTCCCGCCGCACCGCCTGGCGCAGCGTGGCCAGGTCCATCCCGGCCAGCCGCCCGGCGCTGGCCACCGCGCCGGGGCACTCCGTCCAGGGCAGGACCCGGGCCACGGCCGAGGCCTCGACCACCCGGCCCGTCCCGGCGTCGACCGTGGCCGCCACCGTGTACTCGTGCAGGACGGTCTCCCACCCCTCCCCGTCCACGTGGCTGTCGCGGAAGTGGGCGTCGACCCGGTGGACGCCCCCCGTCCGGTCCGGCGGGACCAGGTCGATCCGGCGCCGGCGCCGCATGCCGTGCGGGCCCAGGTCGGCCATGGGGTGCCAGGCCAGCGGGTCCCCGGGGGCGTCGAGCGACGGGGCCGGCGGGCCGACCGGCACGGGGATGGCCCCCTGCTCCCGGATGGCCGTCATCATCACCCCCTCGTGGACCCACCCCGCGCAGAGATCGTCCCGGAACATCGTGGCCAACGCGCTCCTCCGCACGTCCCCAGCCACGCCGGCTGTGCCACCTGGCCCGCTGGGGGGCCCGCCGAGACCGTCCAGCAACCCTTCCAGCCCTCCGGCCCGCTGGACGGCGTAGCCGGACACCAGGGCGGCGCCGGGCATGTCGTCCAGCAGGAAGTAGAGGAGGCCGCCCCGTCCAGCGCCGGCCGATCCCCCGTCGCCGGCCAGGGCCTCGTCGAGCAGACCCCGGAACCCGGCCCCCACCCGGGCCCCGATCAGCGCCGACAGGCCATGCGCCACCACCTCGGCCGCCGCCAGCCCAGGCGCGGGCAGCCCGCCGGGTACCGCCGTCCCGGCCGGCTCGACCTCGACGGCCCGCAGGTCCCGCCCGGGACCGAGCCGGGCCC
>JASHWO010000325.1 GCA_030044045.1 Acidimicrobiales bacterium | reverse complement strand
TACACCGACGGGTCGCCGAAGCCGGCGTTCGGCCCCTTCCCCGGCGCAGCGAGCGACTGGTCGTAGATGCTGTTGCCGAGCGGCTGGGTGTCGCCCTCCCATCCGATGGCCCGCCACATGACCGCGTCACGGTTGCCCCCGTAGGCGGGCTGCGAGTAGCAGGCCTGGTAGGTGTGGACCACGATCTGGGGGAAGAGGGCCACCGCGGCCCCAGAGAGGCCTCCGCTGCCGCCGGCGCCAGTGCTGCCGGAGGCGGGAGCGCCGCCGGTGGATGTGAGGTCGTTGCCGGTGGAGCCGACCTCGTGGCCGGTTGTGCCCGAGCTGGCGGCGGTGGCTGCCGCGGCCAGCAGCTCGTCCTGCTGGGCGGTGGTGGCCCGGGCGTACGCGGTGCCGTACCGGGCCCGGGCAGTGGCCTCGAAGGCGTCGAGGCCCTCGGCGTAGAGCGTTCGCAACGGCACCTCCTGGGCGAGAGGGATCAGCGAGCCCACCTGCGCCCGCCACGTCGACGAGACCGCCGCCCCCTTCAGCACGTCGGGGCCGTAGAGCTGCACCTTCCACGACAGCTCCTGATAGGGGGAGAGCACCAGGAAGTGGTGCTGGCCGTCGGGCGACACGAAGTCGTCCGGGGGGAAGTGGTGCGACGGCCGGCCGTCGGCCGGATCGGGGTAGGGGTTGCGCCCGCTGAAGGGGCCGCGCAGGAAGATCCCCGGGTTGTCGGCCAGCGACCGGGGGAGCTCGAAGGCGGACAGGAACCGGTCGATGAACACCACCGCCCCTGCCTCGGTGGCCCCGGGGTCACGGCGGGGATCGGCGCCCGTCGGCACGATGCGGCTGCACAAGGCCGAACAGGTGCTCCGCCGCGGGTGGCTGGCGGCGTCGGTAAGGAAGATCCCCCCGGGATCAGGTGTGGTCCCGGTGCTCCCTGTGGTCCCGGCAGCGCCGGCCTCCGCCGACCATCTCGCCAGCTCGGGTGCGATCACCACTGCCGTCCCGGTGGCCAGGGCGGCAGCCAGGAACCGGCGGCGGCCGAACGGCTGGGTCATCCCGTCCCCTGCCGGGCCCACCCTCCGGCGACACCCGCCAGAGGGTGGAACCTGCGGGGCCGCCGACCACCCGGACCGGACCGGACCGCGGCGGCAAGGAAACCGAGTAGCCCCCCCATTGGCCCGGACGCTAACACGAGCGTGCGTCGGCGCCGAGGACGATCGGGTGCTCGGCCGCGCCCAGAGGGCCGGCCGAGCAGGCAAGATGGGCCCGTGCTCGACGGGGGAGGTGTGCGATGAAGGCGGCCGTGTTGCACCAGGCGCCGGGCGACCTGGTGGTCGAGGACGTGGCGCTCGGTGACCCGGGGCGGCGCGAGGTGCGCATCGCCAACGCCGCGGCGGGGCTGTGCCACAGCGACCTCCACTTCCTCGACGGCACCTACCCGTGGCCGCTGCCTGCCGTCCTGGGCCACGAGTCGGCCGGGGTGGTGGAGGCAGTCGGCGACGAGGTCACCTACGTCGCCCCCGGCGACCACGTGATCACCTGCGTGTCGGTCTTCTGCGGGGAGTGCGAGCAGTGCCTCGGCGGGCACCCGGCCCGCTGCGGCAACCCGTCGGTGCGCCGGCCGCCCGACGCCCCGCCCCGCCTCACCCTCGGCGGCCAGCCGGTGAGCCAGTTCTCCGAGCTGGGGTCGTTCGCCGAGGAGCTGCTCGTCCACGAGCGGGCCGTCGTCAAGATCCCCGACGACATCCCGCTGGACCGGGCCGCCCTGATCGGCTGCGGGGTCGTCACCGGGGTGGGCGCGGTGTTCAACACCGCCCGGGTCACCCCCGGCAGCACGGTGGCCGTCGTCGGCTGTGGCGGGATCGGGCTCAACTGCGTCCAGGGGGCGCGGATCGCCGGGGCGCTCCGCATCGTCGCCGTCGACACGGCGCCGGCCAAGCTCGAGATGGCCGCCACCTTCGGCGCCACCGACCTGGTCGACGCCGGGGCCGGGGACCCGGTGGCCCAGGTACGCGAGCTCACCGGGGGCGGCGTCGACTACAGCTTCGAGGCCATCGGCCTCAAGGCCACCATCGAGCAGGCCTTCGCCATGGCCCGCTCCGGAGGCACGGCCACGGTGATCGGCATGGTCCCCTTCGGCACCAAGATCGAGATCGAGGGCACCGACTTCCTCTCCGAACGCCGGCTCCAGGGCTGCCTCATGGGGTCCAACCGGTTCCGGATCGACATGCCCCGCATCGTCGAGCTCTACCGCCAGGGGCGCTTGAAGCTCGACGAGCTGGTGTCCGCCCGCATCCCGCTCGACGGCCTGAACGCCGCCGCCGCCGAGCTGCGCACGGGGACGGTCGCCCGCAGCGTCGTCGTCTTCTGAGCGGCACCCGTCCGAGGACGGGGCCGGGCGTCCCGGCCGCTCAGCTCAGCAGGGCCTCCACGAAGGCCCCGGGGTCGAAGGGCACCAGGTCGTCGGCCCCTTCCCCCAGCCCCACCAGTTTCACCGGCAGGCCCAGCTCCCGCTGGACGGCCACCACCACCCCGCCCTTGGCCGTCCCGTCCAGCTTGGTGAGGACGATCCCGGTGACCTCGACCGCCTCGGTGAACTGCTTGGCCTGGACCAGCCCGTTCTGGCCGGTGGTGGCGTCGAGCACCAGCAGCACCTCGGTGACCCGTCCGGGCGGCCGGTCGGCCACCCGACGGATCTTCTTCAGCTCCTCCACCAGGTTCACCTTGGTGTGCAGCCGCCCGGCGGTGTCGGCCAGCACCAGGTCGTGGCCGCGGGCGGCCGCCCGCTGCACGGCGTCGAACACCACGGCGCTCGGGTCGCCACCCTCGGCGCCGCGCACCACCTCGGCCCCGGTCCGCTCGCCCCACATGGCCAGCTGCTCGGCGGCGGCGGCCCGAAAGGTGTCGCCCGCGGCCAGCAGGACCGACCGGCCGGCTGCCACCTGGCGGCGGGCCACCTTGCCCACCGTGGTGGTCTTGCCGACCCCGTTGACCCCCACGAAGAGCCACACGTCCACCCCGCCGGGACTGCCGTCGAACCGCAGGTCACGGCCGACCGGGGCCACTGTGCTGCCCCCCCCGCCCGGGGCCCCAACCCCGGGCTCCTCCGATGCGTGGGGCCCCTGCCCCACGCCGGCCGTGCTGCCCACGGCCAGGGGGTCGGCGCCGGGCGCCTGGCCGTCGGTCGCGGCGTCCCAGCGGCCCTCCATCTCCAGCAGGTCGACCAGGTCGGCCCGGAGGGCGTCCACCAGATCGGTGCCGCCGCCGATCTCCCCGGCCTTGGCCCGGCGGCGCAGGTCGGCGAGCAGGGCGTCGGTGACCCCCACCCCCACGTCGGCCCGCAGCAGCGTGTCCTCCAGCTCGTCCCAGGCCGCCGCCTCCACCGCCCCCCGGGTGCGCAGGGAACGCAGGCCGGAGAAGGCCCCGCGGGCCCGGCCCAGGCGTTCGCGGAAGCTGGGTGGCGCCCCGACCGGCGGCGGCGCCTCAGGCCGGGTGGGGGCGGTGCCGGTAGCCGCTTCCCCGGCGGTCTCCCCCGGGCCGCCAAGGCCGGTATCCGGAGCGGCCCCGACCTCGGTGCCGGCCTCGGTGCCAGGTGGCGCACCCGCCGCGACTGCCGGGCCGGCGGGAGCGGGGCCCCCCGTTGCCGGGCC
>JASHWO010000324.1 GCA_030044045.1 Acidimicrobiales bacterium | reverse complement strand
GAGCTGCGCGCCAGCCTGGGCGGCTGACCGTGGCGTGGCGGGACGAGGTGAGCCCCGGCGGCGGGGCCGAAGGCGGCGCCAGCGGCAAGGTCGGCACCGGGACGGGCGCAGGGGGTGCCGGGGCGGGCACGGGAGAGGTGCTCCTGGCCGGGGGCGTGGCCAACAAGGGCGCGGTGGTGCGGGTGGGGGACACCGTCCGCCGGCCGGCCGGGCCGCACAGCCCGGCCGTCGCTGCCGTCCTGGGCCATCTGGAGGCGGTGGGGTGCACGGTGGCACCCCGCTTCCTCGGCTACGACGAGCAGGGGCGGGAGGTGCTCTCCTGGGTTGACGGCGACGTCCCGTTGCCGCCGTTCCCGGCGTGGGCCACGTCGGAGGCGGCGTTGCGCAGCGTGGCCCGGCTTCTGCGCGCCTACCACGACGCCCTGGCCGGGTTCGTGCCGCCAGCCGCCACGTGGTGGTCACCGGAGCTGGCCGACCCCGCCGGCCGCGACGTTCCCGCACCCGGCAGCCCGCTCGCCGGCGGTGAGCCGGTCGGTGGTTCCCGGCCTGGTGGTCCCGCGGCCGGATCCGGCCAGGCCGCCGCGAGGCACGTCGGCCGGGCGGGGGCCGACGGCGGTGGGTCTGCCGACGGATGGTGCGCCGCCTGCCACGACGACGTCTGCCCGGAGAACGTCGTGTTCCGGGACGGCGAGGCCGTCGCCCTGCTCGACTTCGACTTCGTAGCGCCCGGCCGCCGGCTGTGGGACGTGGTGGCCACGGCGGCCATGTGGGTGCCGATCGAGGCGCCCGAGTGGCGCCGGGCCCATCCACCGGGGCTGGACGCGGCGGCCCGCACTGCCGCCTTCGCCGACGCCTACGGGCTCGATCCCGACGAGCGCCGGGACTTCGTGGCCGTGCTGGCCCAGCGGCATACGGTCGGCCGGGCCTTCGTGGCTCGTCGGGTGCAGGCCGGGGAGCCGGCGTTCGTCCAGATGGCAGCCGAGTTCGGTGCCGAGGAACGCTGGGCCGCCGCCGACCGCTGGCTGGCCGCCGAACGCCACCACATCGAGGCGGCGCTCCGCCCTTCCCGTCGCCGACCAGGACCGTGATCGGAGGTCACACGGCTTGGAGCCCGAGGAGGACCGCCACCTCGGACTGTGCCGCGTCCCGGGTGGCGAACCCGGCGACCTCTCCCGGCTCGAGCAGTTCGGGGAGGGTGAGGGCGGCCACCGCGAGATGCCACGCGTCCATGGCGCGGATGGCATGCTGCCGGACCAGTGCGAGGGCGCGCTCTTCGACGCGACCCTGGTCGGGGGCGACCACCGTCACCGGGCCGTCCGTCCCCAGGTCACCGTCGAGCAGGTCGAGGAGCCCGGCTTGGTCGCCCCGTCCCGCCCGGGCGGCGCGTACCAGCGCGCCGGACACCTCGATCCGGGTCCAGGTGCCGGTGACGAGCTCCACCTCGGGATCCTCCAGCAGGTCGCTCGCCTCCTGGTGGCCGGGTTCGTCGGACAGGTAGGCGCGGGCCAGGACCGACGAGTCGAGGTAGACGATCACACCCGGTCCCGCTCTTCCGCCAGGAGGCGGTCGAGCACCGGCCCGGTGCCCTTCGTCGACGCGATGATCTTCCGTCGCCGGGCACCTCCAATCGTCGGGCTGGTACCTGCCTGGCGGAGCCCCAGGGCCGTTGCCCGGGCACAGAGGCGCTCCCGCCGGTCTCCTTCGTCGGCGTCAGCGACGGCATCGAGGATCTGGTTGGCCAGGGCGTTGACGCTCTGGCCGCCGTGAGCGGCGCGCGCCACCAGCCGGCGATGGAGATCATCGGGCACCCGCAGGAGGAGCTGTCTCATGCTTCGATGATATCAGGGTGGTTATCTGCTATCACTCTCGAGCGCGCGCAGGCTCTTGCGGGCCTGCGCCGCACCGACCCACGCCAGCGTGGCCAACACGAGCACGGCCGACGCCAGGGGACCGGCCTAGGGGCGGAGGTGCGAGGTGACGATGGCGTAGCTGCCGTGGGCCGGCACCGGCGACTGGAGGGAGACGCCGGCGGCCCAGACCACGGCGCTGAGGGCGGCCAGCGTCCCGGTCACCGACAGGCGCCGGCCGATGCGGCCGGCCCGGGGGAGGCAGGTCGGTTCGGCCCGGGCGCGCGCCGCCAGGAGCACCAGCGCTGCCGAGGACGCGACGACCAGCCCTACGGCGACCCAGGCCACGACGGTGAAGGCGGCGGCGACGGCGGGATGGGCGCCCGGGCGGTAGACCACGGTCACCGCGCCGGCCGCGTTGCCGTGGGCGGAGAGCCCTTCCGGCAGGTAGTGACCACGGACGGCGGCCGCGCCGAGGGCCGCCAGGGTGCACGCCGCCGGGGCCCAGCGCAGCGCGGACCGGCGCCGCCGGCGGGATGCCGGTGCCGCTGATGCGGGCCGTGGCGGCACCGGCGCACAGGCTGAGGACGAGTCGGGATGCGGGCGTGCCCCCGGCCGCGAGGTCGTCGCAGAGCGCGGCCATCTCCTCGCCGTAGCGGTCCCGCCACCACCTCGGGTAGGTGGCCAGGGCGGCGGCGACCAGCGATCGCCGGTTCACTGGGCCCCCAGGCGGGTCAGGCCGACCCGGGCGACCTGCTGGGCCTCCAGGAGCCGGTGTCGGAGCTCGGCCCGGCCGGCGGCGGTGAGCCGGTACGGTCGACGCCGGCCGTCGGCGGCGACCGGCTCGATCAGGCCCCGTTCCTCCAGGCGGGCGACGCACGAGTAGAGCGTGCCCGGACCCAGTGACGAGCCGGAGAACGCCTCGATGTCCTTCGTGAGGGCGTAGCCGTGCTTGGGCCCTGTGGCCAGGCTGGCCATCACCAGCAGCGACGGATCCGTGCCGGGCCGCGTGCGCACGGCGGTGAGACTACTACGTAATACGTAGTAGAGAAACCCGCCGGCTCATGCCTACGTGTCGCGCGCCGGCGGGAAGACCTCGACGGCGGCGCGGTGGCCCGGGGCTGTCCCCAGTCTGCGGTCGCAGGTGACCAGTGGGGCGTCGAGCGCCTCGGCCAAGGCCACGTACACGGCGTCGTAGGCACTCAGGTTGTGGC
>JASHWO010000323.1 GCA_030044045.1 Acidimicrobiales bacterium | reverse complement strand
CGGTTCCCATGACATGGCAAGCACCCTAGGTGGCGTGACAGTGTGGGGAAGCCGTGATCCACGGGCCGGGGCGAGCGAGGCCGCCCATCTCTCGAGTCGAAAGGCGCAGCGTGCTGAAGAAGGTCCTGATCGCCAACCGGGGAGAGATCGCCGTCCGGGTGGCCCGGACGTGCCGGGAGATGGGCGTGGCCACCGTGGCCGTCTATTCCGAGCTCGACCGGGACGCCCTCCACGTCCGCACGGCCGACGAGGCGTACGCCCTCGGCGGCGAGACGGCGGCCGAGAGCTACCTGAACACCGAGGCCATCCTCTCGGCCATCGAGCGGAGCGGGGCCGACGCCGTCCACCCCGGGTACGGCTTCTTCTCGGAGAACCCCGACTTCGCCCGGGCCATCACCGGCCAGGGCGTCACCTTCATCGGCCCCCCGCCCGAGGCCATGGAGGTGATGGGGGACAAGATCAGCTCCCGCCTGGCCGCGGCCGAGGCCGGGGTAGCCGGGGTGCCGGGCCGCTCCGAGCCCCTCACCTCGCCGGACGAGGTGGTGGCCTTCGGCGAGGAGCACGGATGGCCGGTAGCCATCAAGGCCGCCTACGGCGGTGGCGGCCGGGGCATGAAGGTGGTCCGCGCCGCGGCCGAGGCGGCCGAGGCGGTGGAGTCGGCGCAGCGGGAGGCCCAGGCCTACTTCGGCCGGCCCGAGGTCTACGTCGAGCGCTACCTCTCGTGGCCCCGCCACATCGAGATGCAGGTACTGGCCGACACCCACGGCCACACCCTCTGGCTGGGCGAGCGCGACTGCTCCTGCCAGCGGCGACACCAGAAGCTGGTCGAGGAGAGCCCGGCGCCGGCCTTCCCCGACGAGGTGCGCCAGGCCATGGGCCAGGCGGCAGTCAAGGTGAGTGAAGCCTGCGGCTACGTCAACGCCGGGACCGTCGAGTTCCTCTACCAGGACGGCGAGTTCTACTTCCTGGAGATGAACACCCGCCTGCAGGTGGAGCACCCGGTGACCGAGCTGGTGACCGGGCTGGACCTGGTGGCCTGGCAGCTCCGTATCGCCGCCGGCGAACCCCTCCCTTTCGGCCAGGACCAGATCGACCGCCGGGGGCACGCCATCGAGGTCCGCATCAACGCCGAGGACCCGGCGGGCGGGCGCTTCCTGCCCTCACCGGGCACCATCACCCGCTTCGATCCCCCGGCCGGCCCCGGGGTGCGCCTCGACGCCGGCTACGGGGCCGGCGACACGGTCAGCCAGCACTACGACAACCTGGCGGCGAAGCTGGTCGTCTGGGCCGAGGACCGGGAGTCCGCTCGTCGGCGGATGTTGCGGGCCCTGGGGGAGACCCGGATCGAGGGCGTGGCCACCACCATCCCGGCCGACGTGGCCATCCTCTCCCACCCCGACTTCGCCGAGGCCCGGCACTCGACCAAGTGGGTGGAGGACACGCTCGACCTCTCGGGCGTGACGGCGGAGGTGGCCGGCGCGGCCGGCGCCCCTCCGGCCACCGTGGAGGAGGCCGGCGACGAGCCCCGGGTGCTGCGGGAGGTGACGGCCGAGGTCGACGGGCGGCGGTACCAGCTCAAGCTGTGGGTGCCCGACCTGGCTCCGGCCGGCGTCGCGCCGGCCGGAGCCGGCGCCCGGGCAGGGGCCGGACCCAAGCGCCGGACGGCGCACGCTGTGGCCGGCGGCGCGGTCTCGGGCTCGGTGAGCGTCCCCATGCAGGGCACCATCGTGAAGGTGCTGGTGGCGGTGGGTGACACCGTCGAGGTGGGCCAGGCGGTGTGCATCCTGGAGGCCATGAAGATGGAGAACTCGGTGAACGCCGAGAAGGCCGGCGTGGTGAAGGAGGTCCGGGTGGCTCCCGGCGATTCGGTGGGCGGCGGCGACGTGGTCGCCGTCATCGAGTAAGGCGACGGCGGCCGTGGCCGGTGCCGGGAGCGGCGACACCGGCGACACCGGGGCCGGCAGGGGCGGCCGGGGCGGGGCGGCCGGGGCCAAGGATGCCGCCCGGGCCGAGGTGGCGGCCCGCCTCGACGACCTGGTAGCCCTGAGTCACGCCCTGCACGAGCACCCCGAGACCTGCTTCGAGGAGCGGTGGTCGGCCGCCGCGGTGGCCGGTGCGCTGTCGGCCGGCGGGTTCGACGTCACCGAGGGGATCTGCGACCTGCCCACCGCCTTCTCGGCCCGGGCCGGCTCGGGCCCCCTGGTGGTGGCCGTCTGCGCCGAGTACGACGCCCTGCCCGGGATGGGGCACGCCTGCGGCCACAACGTCATCGCCGCCGCCGCCGTAGGCGCCGGCCTGGCCCTGGCCCGGGTGGCCGACGACGTCGGCCTGACCGTGGCGGTGGTGGGCACTCCCGCCGAGGAGGGCGGCGGCGGCAAGGTGCTCCTGCTGGAGCGGGGGGCCTTCCGGGACGCCCATGCGGCGATGATGGTCCACCCCTGGCCCGAGGAGCGGCTCACCGCGTCGTGCCTGGCCGTCTCCCACTTCGACGTGCACTTCACCGGACGGGAGGCCCACGCCTCGGCCGCCCCGTGGGAGGGGGTCAACGCCCTCGACGCCATGACGGTGTCCCAAGTGGCCATCGGGCTGCTGCGCCAGCACTTCCGCCCCGGGGACCAGGTGCACGGGGTGGTGCGTCAGGGGGGCTCGGCGGCCAACGTGGTGCCGGCTTCGGTCACCGCCCGCTACATGTGCCGGGCCCGCACCCTCGACGGGCTGCGGCAGCTCGAGCCCCGGGTCCGGGCCTGCTTCGAGGC
The DNA here is from genome assembly GCA_030044045.1 of Acidimicrobiales bacterium. Next base: position 1,157 of record JASHWO010000323.1, on the reverse strand, counting down.
CGGGGCCATCGCCGCCGGGGCCACCGTGGCCTACGAGGAGCTGTCGCCCGCCTACTCCCACATGGTGGTCGACGACTCCCTGCTCGCCGCCTACCGGGCCAACGCCGAGGCCCTGGGCCGCCGCTTCGACCTGGACGATGCCGGGGCGCCGCCGCCCACCCTCTCCACCGACATGGCCAACGTGTCCCTGGCCGTGCCCACCATCCATCCGATGATCGGCATCGACTCCGGCGGCGCGGTCAACCACCAGCCCGAGTTCGCCGCCGCCTGCGTGACCCCCTCGGCCGACGCCGCCGTCCGGGACGGTGCGGTGGCCCTGGCCTGGACGGCCATCGACACCGCCACCGACCCCGCGCTACGCCACCACCTGCTCGGGCGGTACCGGGCCGCCTGACCGGACGCCGACGGCCCCGGCGGACGCCGGCCGTCTGGCTGCCGCCTCGGCATGGGCCATACTGCGGCGATGATCACCGAGCACGCGGTCCTCGACGTCATCCCCGGGCAGGAGGCGGCGTTCGAAGCGGCGTTCGCCCAGGCCAAGCCCCTGATCGCCGGGAGCGCCGGCTTCCGCTCGCTGCGGCTCGAACGCTGCGTCGAGCAGGCCAGCCGGTACCTGCTGCTGGTGGAGTGGGACACGATAGAGGACCACGTCAAGGGATTCCGGGGGTCGCCGGTCTACGAGGAGTGGCGGAAGCTGCTCCACCACTTCTACGACCCCTTCCCCACCGTCGAGCACTACGAGACGGTGGCTGCCGCCTGACCCGCCCGGGCACCCCAACCCGGGCTCCTCCGAGGCGTGGGGCCCCAACCCCACGCCGGCCGTCGCCGCCTGACCCAGCCGAGGGCGGGCCGGTCTGTGCGGGAGGCGCGTCAGGCCGTGGCCAGCACCTTGCCGGGGTCGCGGAGCACCACGGTGCTGGCGACCATGTCGTGCAGGGTCTTCCGATCGGGTCGGACGAGCATGAAGATCAGGGAGATGACCGCCGTGATGAACAGGCTCTCGATCAGGCGGCCCACGATCTCCCGCAGGGCCATCGTGCCCCACCCGGCGACCCGGTGTGTGTCCGGCTTCCAGCAGCGCATCCCGAGGACCTGGTACGTCGGGGTCTGACCGCGTCCCCAGATGACGAGCCCCCAGATGACGTAGCCGATGACGA
>JASHWO010000322.1 GCA_030044045.1 Acidimicrobiales bacterium | reverse complement strand
CATCATGCTGCCGCCGTCCCCGCCGCCGCTGCCGCCGCTGTCACCACTGCCGCCGACGGCGGCCAGGGGCACCGGACGGGCCAGGCTCCAACTGAACGTCTCGGGGATCTCCTCGAGCCCGAGCGGGACAGCCAGGTCGGCCACCGTGGGACCGACCCGGTCGGCCACCGACTGGAGCAGCGCCGGGTCGAACCCGTAGAGGTCGGCGGCGTTCGACCCGAGCATGGCCCGGACGTCGTCCTCGGGCAGGCCGCCGAACACGTGCCGGAGCACCTGCCGGTGGACCGGGGCGGCGCCCTCCAGGTGCGGGTAGTCCGATCCCCACATGATCCGGTCCACGCCGATCTCGTCCCGCATCTCGGCCTCGGACCGCTGCATCAGCGACCCCCCGAGGTGGACATGGCGGGCCACGTACTCGCCCGGCCGCAAACGCAACTGCCGCCGCACCGGCGCCCCGCCGTGGGTGTCGAAGAACGACTCCATGTCACGAACCAGTGACGGGAGCCACTGCACCCCGTTCTCCGTGACCGCCACCTGCAGGTCGGGGTGACGGTCGAACACCCCGCCGAAGATCAGGAACCACAGCGGCCGCCGGGTGAACACGAACACCTCGAACAGCCCGAGGGAGCCGCCGTGCTCCGGGTCGTAGAGGGCCTTGGCGTCGGTGGCCGTGCCGGAGGCCCCGGTGTGCAGGTTGACCACCATGCGGTGCTCCTCGCAAGCCCGCCACAACGGCTCGTACGAGGCGTCGGCGTAGCCCGGCAGGCCCGACGAGACCGACATGGCCGGGAGCATCACCCCGCCGGAGCAGCCGGCGGAGCGGGCCCAGGCGATCTCCTCCACCGCCCGGTCGACGTCGTGCAGGTCCAGCGGGACCACGCCGGCCCGCCGCCCCGGGGCCGCCGAGCAGAAGTCGGCCAGCCAGCGGTTGTAGGCGTGCAGCGCCGGCCACACCACCTCCAGCCCCTTCGAGGCGTGCCCGCCGAGGTACATGGCCGGCGAGAGGCCCCCGGCCAGCACCGGGCCGGGGTAGACGACCTCGGCGTGGATGCCCTGCGCCTCCAGCACGGCCAGGCGCCGGCCGTCTGTGTCGGCGGGGCACACCCAGTCCGCGCCGTACCGGTCGATCCAGGCCCGAGCCGCCCCGGTGTCGACGCCCATGCCGGCCAGGCGCCGGACGGCCACCGCCCGCACCGGGTCGTCGTCGTCGATCTCACCGGGGTCCACCCCGCCGAAGCGCGGGATGGCCACCGAGGAGAGGTCGCCGAAGGCGGCCACCGCCTGGCGCATCCCCGGGTCCACGTAGGAGAGGAACTGGTCGAGGTCGACCGGCGCGGCGTGGGCGTCGGCCGACACCACCACGTAGGGCCGGCCCTTACTGCCCTTGCCGTTCACGCGCCGAGGCTACCCCGGGAGCCCTCGCCGGTCCCCGGGCCGGGGCCGGCTCGACCGGCCGGGTGGGGCGGACGAGGGTCTGGTGGAACGTCGTTTACGCTCACCGCGATGTTCGCCGCCACGCACTCCACGGCCCCCTGGTACCTCGTCGTCGTGCCGATCGCGCTCGTAGGCCTCCGGCTCCTCTTCCGCCGGGGGCGTCGTGGGTGAGGGCCGTCCGGCGGCGGCGGGCCGCAGGCGTCTCTGGACGGAGCACCGGCCACCGGACGTTCGAGCTGGCCTGCCACCGCTCCCGGTGTGCACGTGAGACGGAGACGGGATGCCGCGGTCATCCCGGACCGGACGGCGCGGCGGCACGGGCCGGCGCGGCGACCAATGCGGCGAACCGGTCGAGCACGGCCCGGCCGGACGGTCCGAGCTCGTGCAGTGCGGCCGGGGTGGCCGCCCGGATGCCCGCCGCGCCGCCCGGTCGGTCCTCGGCCTCGGCGCCGAAGGCGTCCAGGAAGCCCGCCACCGCTGGCTCGGTGACCTCCAGGTGGAACTGCAGGCCCCAGGCGGCGGGGCCGACCCGGAAGGCCTGCTCGGGGTAGGCCCGGCTGCCGGCCAGCCGCACGGCCCCCGGCGGCAGCCCGTAGGTGTCGCCGTGCCAGTGCAGCACGGTGAGGGGGGACGGCAGGCTGGCGAAGAGGGGGTCGTCTCCGGCGGCCGGCGCGAGGTCGACCGGGTGCCAGCCGATCTCGGGGCCGGCCTCGCCCCGGGCGACCGTGCCCCCGGCGGCCAGGGCCAGGAGCTGGGCGCCGAGGCACACCCCGAGCACCGGGATCCCCGCCCGGACGGCGGCCGCCAGGAGCGACAGCTCGGCCCGGCGGGTGGGGAAGCCGGCGTCGGACGTGGCCGACATGGGGCCGCCCATCACCACCAGGCCGTCGAGGCCCGCCAGGCCGCTCGCGCTGCCGGCCGTACCGCCCCGGCCGTTCACGTCGCCGGCGCCGCCCGGGCTGTCCGGGCCGTTCGGCACCGGGTCCCCGGCGAAGACCCGGCAGGTGGTCACGGTCACGCCGGCGCGGCGCAGGGCCTCCTCGACCAGGAAGGCGCGCTCGGGCGCCACGTGCTGCACCACCAGGCAGGTCGCCATGGGCGTCGACGGGCGGCCGGTGACCGTCGGCCGATGGGCCGGCCGGTCCAGCGCCCTTCTCCTTTCTCTCCCGAGGGTCGGGACGTAGGGTGGCGAGGCATCCCCACACTACGACCCGGGCGCTGCCGTCCCCCCGCCCGGGGCGAACCGGTCCCGCAGGGCCGACAGGATCTCGCCGGCCGCCACCGACGACAGCACCGCCGCCAGCGCCGGGTCGTCCACGGCCATGGCGCGCTCGCCGACCCGCAACACCAGAGCGCTCGGGGCGGGCACCTCGTCGCTGGTCCCGGCCGGGGGCGTGCCGGCCAGCGCCCGGGCCAGCGGCTCGGCGGTCATCCCGGCTGTCTGGAGCGCCCGCCACGCCTGGCTGTCGG
>JASHWO010000321.1 GCA_030044045.1 Acidimicrobiales bacterium | reverse complement strand
GTCGAGCGGGCCGAGCTCGCCGACCGGCACCGGCAGCCCGTCCGGCCCCTCGGCGCCCAGCCCCCGGCGCAGCGGCACGGCCCGGGAGCGCCGCTCCTCCAGCGGGGCCCCGTCGAGGAACGTGTAGGGCCGGCCGGTGAGGATGCCGTGGGCCAGCACCGACGGCTCCGCCGACTCCACGCAGTGGACGGCCAGCCGCCCCTCCTCCACCGCCCGCAACATCCCCACCAGCCCCTCGGCGTCGAGCGCCTCGGTGAGGCAGTCGGCCACCGTCTGGCGCACCAGCACGTGGTCCGGGACGGGGAGGGGACCGGCCCCGGCGTTCTCCTGGCAGGCGGCCAGCGCCGGCCAGGCGGCGGCCAGCAGGTCGTCGGCGTCCATCCGCTGGAGGTGCACCGGCCGTCGCTGGCCGGCCCGGGACCGGGGCACCACCAGGGCCCGGGTGCAGTTCCACCGCCAGCGGGCCTGGAGCATGGGGTGGGGCAGTACGGCCTGGGTGAGCACGTCGACTGCCGTGGCGGACGACAGCATCCTCGGCACCTGCTCGAGCGGGAAGCTGTGCTGGGGGCCGAGCGAGAGGACCACCGTGTCGTCGTCGGCCGCGGCCTGCAGCTCGAAGTCGAAGGAGACGCAGAACCGCTTGCGCAGGGCCAGGCCGAGGGCCCGGTTGACCCGCCCGCCGAAGGGCGAGTGCACCACCAGCTGGGTACCCTCGCTCTCGTCGAAGCAGCGCTCGACCACCAGCCGGCGCCCGGTGGGCAGCACCCCCAGCGCCGCCCGCCCGGCGGACAAATAGGCCACCACCTGGTCCGCCACCTCGTCGGTCACGCCGGCCCGCTCCCGCACCACCCGGCGGGCGTCGGCGGCCCGGCCGGCAGCCAACGGAGGCTCGACCGCCTCCCGCAGGGCCCCCACCTCCTCGGAGAGCTCGGCCGTGCGAGCCGGCGCCTCACCCAGCCAGAAGGGGACGGTGGGGGCGGCGTCCCCGGCGTCCTGGACGCGGACCGTGCCCACCTGCACCTGGCGCACCCGCCACGAGTGGGTGCCCAACAGGAAGACGTCCCCGATGTTGGCCTCGACGGCGAAGTCCTCGTGCACCGACCCCACGGTCACCCCGTCGGGGTCGAGCACCACCCGGTAGTCCCCCGTCTCGGGGATGGCCCCCCCGCCGGTCAGGGCGGCCAGGCGGGCCCCCCGCCGGGGCCGGAGGCGGCCGTTGACCCCGTCGCGGTGGAGGTGGGCGCCGCGACGCCCCCGGCCGGTGGTGATGCCCCACGACACCAGCTCGACCACCTCGTCGAAGGCGGCCCGGTCGAGGCCGGCGTAGGGGGTGGCCCGCCGGGCCAGGGCGAAGAGGTCGTCCTCGGCCCACTCGCCGGCCGCCGCCACCTCGGCCACCAGCTGCTGGGCCAGCACGTCGAGCGGGGCCACCGGGGGCACCACGGCGTCCAGCCGGCCGGCCCGCACCGCCGAGAGCAGGGCCGTGCACTCCACCAGCTCGTCCCGGGTCAGCGGGTAGAGCCGGCCGGCCGGCGTACCTTCCAGCTGGTGGTTGGCCCGGCCCACCCGCTGGAGGAAGGTGCCGATGGCCCGGGGCGAACCGATCTGGCACACCAGCTCCACCGGCCCCACGTCGATGCCCAGCTCCAGCGAGGCCGTGGCCACCAGGGCCCGCAGCTCGCCGCCCCGCAGCCGGGCCTCGACCAGCCGGCGGCGGGCCGAGGAGAGGCTGCCGTGGTGGGCGGCCACGGGAAGGCCCCGGTCGGCGCGGCCTGCGTCGTCGGCGGGGTGGGTCACGCCGGCGGCGCCCTCGCCCTCGCCCAGCCGCTCGGCCAGCTGGTGGGCCACCCGCTCGGCCAGCTTCCGGGTGTTGACGAAGACCAGGGTGGTCCGGTGCCGCCGCACGTGGTCGGCGATGCGGTCCAGCACCTCGGCGAACTGGGCCCGGTCGGCCACCGCCTCCAGCTCGGCCGAGGGCAGCTCGATGGCCACGTCGAGGTCCCGCCGGTGGCCGCAGTCCACGATGGCCGGGGGCGGCCGGTCCGGCCCGGACCCCGAGAGCAGGGCGGCCACCACCGCCAGCGGGCGCTGGGTGGCCGAGAGGCCGATCCGCTGGAGCCGGCCCCCGTCCTCCGCTACCACGTGGGCCAGCCGCTCCAGGCTGAGGGCCAGGTGGGCGCCGCGCTTGTCCCGGGCCAGGGTGTGCACCTCGTCCACCACCACCGTCCGCACCTGGCGCAGCATCGAGCGGGAGGACTCGGCGGTGAGCAGCAGGTACAGCGACTCGGGCGTGGTGACCAGCAGGTCCGGCGGCGACCGGCGCATGGCCGCCCGCTCGGCCGGCGGCGTGTCCCCGGTGCGCACGGCCACCCGCAGGTCGGGGGCGGGCAGGCCCAGCCCGGCGGCGGCCTCGGCGATCCCGGCCAGGGGAATCTGGAGGTTCTCGTGGACGTCGGCGGCCAGCGCCCGCAAGGGCGACACGTAGAGGACCCTGTTGAGTAGCCCGCCTGGGCACCCACTGTGGGCTCCCTCGATGGCAGGCTCCTCCGCTGCGTGGGGCCCCTGCCCCACGCCGGCCGTGTTGGGCAACCCGCCCGGGGTGGGGGTGGCGTGGTGGGCGCGGTAGGCGGCGTCGATGGCCACCAGGAACCCGGTCAGCGTCTTCCCCGTGCCGGTGGGTGAGGCCACCAGCACGTCGCCCCCGGCGGCGATCAGGGGCCAGGCCGCGGCCTGGGGAGCGGTGGGGCCGCCGGGGAACCGGCCGGTGAACCAGGCCCGCACGGCAGGGTGGAAGGTGTCCAGCACCGGGTGGTCGGCGGCGGCACGGTCGGTGACGGTGGTCACCCCACCATTCCACCAGCCGGCCGTGTCGTCGTGCCCGCCCGGGGCCCCGACCCCGGGCTCCTCCGATGCGTGGGGCCCCTGCCCCACGCCGGCTGTGACACGTGTGCCGCCGCTGGGCCTCTCAACCCTCGGGCGGGACGGCGAGTCCTACGGGTGCGTGTCGGAGGAGACGACGGCCGTCACGGTCTTGCGACCGAGGCCGGAGATCTCGGCGAGTTGGCGGATCGACGCGCCGGATCGACGCGCAACCCGGATCATGTCGTCGCGGATCCGCACTTCCTTGGCGGCCCTGTCGGCACTCAGACCCACCACGACGAGCGCGGCGCCGACCTCGCCCGTTTCGCCGCCTCTGTACTTGTCCATCGCGGCAGTCGCCGCGGATACCTCGGCATCGGTGTAGCTCATGGTTCCTCCCGGAGGGCGAGCGCCAGCTTGTCCCGGACTGCCATCAACAGCGGTACTCGTGGAGACACCTCAGCCCTGGCTTCGGCATCGTTGAGGTGTGCCAACGTCATTCCCAGAAGCTCCAGCACCTCGACCCGCTCGAGCACCACACTGACCATTGGTCCGATTATAGCCACCCGTGGTCCCTTCCGGACCAGTTCGTTCGTTGGGATCCACCGGGCATGCGACCGGTACCGGTGACACGGGTGCCGCCGCGCCGGTGTGGGCGGGGCCGGGGCGGGCCGGAGGCCCCTCCTACTCCGGCGGCAGGTCGTGGGCGGTGCCCCGGAAGCGGTCCAGCACCGCCGCCACCTCGGCCCGGCCGGCGTCGATGAGCTCGCCGGTGGCCGAGAAGTCCCGGTAGTCGGCGCCGGGGTCTCCCCCGCCGCTGAACACCACCACCTCCACCCCGGGCGGCAGCATCGACAGCTCCCGGGTGAAACGGGCGTGGATGGCCACGAAGAAGGCGGTCAGCACGGCCTCCACCGGGCGTTGGGGGACCGGCGGGCAGAAGTGCAGCGGCCCGCAGAGCAGCACGTAGATCCGCCGGGCCCCTGCCGCCAGGGGCCGGCTGATGGGCACGTTGTTCACCACCCCGCCGTCCACCAGGACGTCCCCGTCGACCACCACCGGGGGGAAGATGGCCGGGATGGCGGCCGAGGCCATCACCGCCTCCACCACCGGCCCCTCCGCCAGCCAGCGCTCTCGGCCGTCGGTCAGCGAGGTGGTGACGATCTCCAGCGGGATCTCGGCCTCCTCCAACCGGTCGAAGGTGACGCCGGCTTGGACGATGTGGCGCAGGCCGGTGTTTGGGTGCACCGACGGGCGGTGCTGGAGGAACGTCCACGGTCCGTGGACCCGACCCCTGGGGAACACGTCGGCCCCGCTGAGCCCCCGCCAGACCCCCTCCAGCCGCTTGATGCCCTCGGGCGTGGGGTCCCCGCAGTAGGCGGCGCCGTTCACCGCCCCCACCGAGGCGCCGTAGACCCGGTCGGCCCGGATGCCCCGGTCGACCAGCTCGGCCAGCATGCCCACCTGCACCGCGCCCCGGCTGCCCCCGCCGGCCAGCACGAACGCCGTCCAGCCCGGCGGTGGCGGTAGCTCGCCGGGCGGCGGGCGATGCCGGTG
>JASHWO010000320.1 GCA_030044045.1 Acidimicrobiales bacterium | reverse complement strand
GCCGGCATCCTCCGGGACACGATGTCCTTCAACATGGAGGAGTCCGACTGGGACGACGTCATCCGCGTCCACCTGAAGGGCCACTTCGCCCCCTCTCACTTCGCCACCGTCTACTGGCGCAACAAGTCCAAGGGCGGCGAGCCGACGTCGGGCCGCATCGTCAACACCTCCTCGGAGGCCGGTCTCTACTGCAACGTCGGGCAGGCCAACTACTCGGCGGCCAAGGCCGGCATCGCCTCGATGACCTGGGTGCTCGCCCGGGAGCTCGGCCGCTACGGGGTGACCGTCAACGCCATCGCCCCCCGCGCCCGGACCCGGATGACCGAGAACCTCTTCGGCGAGATGGCGGCCAAGCAGGACGATGCCTTCGACGCCTGGGACCCCCGGAACGTGGCCCAGCTGATCGGCTTCCTGGCCAGCGACGAGGCGGCCGACGTGAGCGGCCAGGTGTTCGTGGTGTTCGGCGGCGACATCTGGGCCATGAGCGGGTTCCAGCCGGTAGGCGAGATCCACCGCGACCACGCCTGGACGCCGGCCGAGCTGGCGGCGGCCAAGGGCGAGCTCTTCAAGGGGATCGACTCGGGCATCCCCAAGTTCAGCTTCTTCTAGGCCCGCCCCCGCCCCCGCCCGGGCGCCGCGGCGTCCGTTGGGGCAGCATGTGGCCCATGGCACACCCCCGACGGTTCCGCTTCGCCGCCCAGCTCGGCCGCGCCCCCGAGGCCACCGGCGCCTCCTGGGCCGCCCAGGCCCGCAAGGCCGAGGATCTCGGCTACTCGACGCTCCTCATGCCCGACCACTTCGGCGACCAGCTCGCCCCGGTGCCGGCCATCATGGCGGCGGCCGACGCCACCACCATCCTGCGGGTGGGCGCCCTGGTCTTCGACAACGACTACCGCCACCCCCTGGTCCTGGCCAAGGAGGCGGCCACCATCGACGTGCTGTCGGACGGGCGTTTCGAGCTGAGCCTCGGCGCCGGCTGGATGCGCACCGACTACGAGCAGTCGGGCATCTCCTACGACCCGCCGCCGGTACGGGTCGACCGGTTCGAGGAGGCCGTCCAGGTGGTGAAGGGCCTGCTGACCGCCGAGGAGCCGTTCTCCTTCTCCGGGAAGCACTACACCGTCGCCGGCCACCTCCCCACCCCCCGCCCGGTGCAGCGGCCGCACCCGCCGCTCATCCTGGGCGGCGGGGGCCGCCGGGTGCTCTCCATCGCCGCCCGGGAGGCCGACGTGGTAGGCATCAACGTCAACCTCCACCAAGGCACCGGCGGCCCGGAGACGGCGCCGGACGCCAGCCCGGCCGCCACCCGCCGCAAGGTGGCCTGGGTCCGGGAGGCGGCGGGCGCCCGCTTCGACGACCTGGAGCTGAACACCCTGATCGGGTTCGCCATGGTCACCGACGACCGGGTCTCGATCGCCGAGGCCATGGCCCCGCACTTCGGGATCGGCCCGGCCGACGCCCTGCACGTGCCCCTGGCCCTGCTGGGGACGGTCGACGAGATGGTCGAGGAGCTGGAGTGGCGCCGGGCGGAGTACGGCATCTCGTACTTCTCGGTGGAGAGCGACTGCTGGGAGGCGCTGGGCCCGGTGGTGGCCCGCCTGGCCGGTACGTGACCGACCCCGGCACCGGGCCGGACGGCAGCCACACTGCGGGGCCGACCCGCTCGCCGGCGGTGGCCGCCTGGGCGGCCCGTGGCGAGCACCGGGAGCTGGCCGGCCGGCGCATCTTCACCGTGGACGTCCCCGCCGCGGCACCCCCGGCCGGGGCCCGGGAACCGTTGCTGGTGCTCCACGGCTTCCCCACGTCCTCCTTCGACTTCCACCTGATGGTGGACGGGCTGGCCCGGGACCGGCGGGTCCTCCTCCTCGACCTGCCCGGCTACGGCCTGTCGGCCAAGCCCGACACCGCCTACACGGTCGACGGCTACGCCGACGTGGTAGCCGCCTACACCGCCTCGGCCGGCCTGGACGAGCTGGCCCTGCTCACCCACGACCTGGGCGACACGGTCGGGGGCGAGCTGCTGGCCCGCCAGGCCGAAGGCCGCTGGCCGGTGCGGGTCACCCGGCGGGTGGTCACCAACGGCAGCATCTACCTCGGGATGGCCCACCTGACCGCCGGCCAGGAGCTGCTCCTGTCGCTGCCCGACCGCCGGCTGCCGGCGGAGACCCCCGTCGGCGAGGCGGCCGTGGTCGCCGGCCTGGCCGCCACGTTTGCTCCCGGCGCACCGGTCCCGCCCGCCGAGCTGGCGGCTCTCGGGGAGCTGGTGGCCCACGACGGCGGGCACCGGTTGCTACCCCGGCTCGTGCGCTACCTGGAGGAGCGGCGCCGGCACGAGGGCCGCTACACGGGCGCCATCGAACGGCACCCGGCCCCCCTGGAAGTGGTCTGGGGCACCGAGGATCCGGTCGCCGTGATGGCCATGGCCGACCGCCTCGGTGCCGCCCGGCCCGATGCCGGCGTGACCAGGCTGGAGGGGGTGGGCCACTACCCGATGCTCGAGGCGCCGGCCCGGTTCCTCGACGCGGTCCGAGCCGCCCTGGGCTGAGTTGTCGGTCTCGGCCGGGGCCCCGCTGTCGCCCTCTCCGATG
>JASHWO010000319.1 GCA_030044045.1 Acidimicrobiales bacterium | reverse complement strand
GGGGGCTTGGGCGCTGCCCACCGTCATCGCCCACGGCACCCCGGCCCAGCAGGAGCGGTGGGTGGGGCCGACCCTGCGGGGGGAGATCACCTGGTGCCAGCTGTTCAGCGAGCCGGGTGCCGGCTCCGACCTGGCCGGCCTGAGCACCCGGGCCGAGCGGATCGAGGGCGGGTGGCGGCTGACCGGGCAGAAGGTGTGGACGTCGATGGCCCAGACGGCCGACTGGGGGATCTGCCTGGCCCGCTCGGACCCGTCGGCCCCGAAGCACGAGGGCATCACCTACGTCGTGGTGGACATGCGGTCCGAGGGCGTGGACGTGCGCCCGCTGCGCGAGCTCACCGGCGACGCCCTGTTCAACGAGGTGTTCCTGGACGGGGTGTTCGTGCCCGACGAGTGCGTGGTGGGGGAGCCGGGCGGTGGCTGGGCGATCGCCCGCACCACCCTGGCCAACGAGCGGGTGTCGATGTCGTCCGGGGCCACCTTCGGCACCGGGGTGGAGTCGGTGCTGCGCCGGCTGGGCCGCCTGGGGGAGGGTGCCCCCCCCGGCGCCGCGGTGGCAGTGGGCGGCCTGCTGGCCGAGGCCCAGTCGCTGCGCCTGATGGGCCACCGGGCGGCGCTGCGCTCGCTGTCCGGGACCGACCCGGGCGCCGGGGCCAGCGTGCGCAAGCTGCTGGGCGCCGAGCACGAGCAGCGGGTGCAGGAGCTGGGGCTGTCCTTGTGCGGTCCCGAGGGGGCGGTGATGGCCGGCGCCGGCCAGCGGTGGGGCCATGGTTTCCTGGTGACCCGCTGCCTGACGATCGCCGGTGGCACCAGCGAGGTGCAGCGCAACGTGATGGCCGAGCGCCTCCTGGGCCAGCCCCGCGACCCCGAGCCCGGCGGCTGAGCCGCCCGGCCGGGGAACGACCATCAGATCACGAGGACGAAAGAGATAGAGAGGGACGAGACCATGGCCATGACCGTGCTGGAGGAGCGTGACAAGCTGGGGGTGGCGCCGGGGCGCCTCTACGTCGACGGGACCTGGGTGGAGGCGTCCGACGGGGGCACCTGGGACCAGGTCAACCCGGCGACCAACGAGGTGGTCACCACCTTCGCCGTGGGCACCGCCGCCGACGTGGACCGGGCCGTCCGGGCCGCCCGCCGGGCCTTCGACGAGGGGCCATGGCCCCGCATGCACGCCAAGGAGCGCAAGCGGGTGCTCCAGCGGCTGGTCTCCCTGATCGCCGACCACGGCGAGGAGCTGAACCGGCTGCAGACGCTGGAGAACGGCATGCCGGTGGCCTTCAGCTCCATGTCGGTGGTGTCGAGCGAGATGGCGGCGGGCATCTTCGACCACCACGCCGGGTGGGTCGACAAGATCTGCGGGTCCACCTACCCCTCCTACGAGCCGGCGCCCACCGGGGCCGACGTCCAGGTCATGACCTTCCGCGAGCCGGTGGGGGTGGTGGGGGCGATCATCCCCTGGAACGCCCCGATGATGCTCTTCGCCCAAAAGGTGGCCCCGGCCCTGGCCACCGGCTGCACGGTGGTGCTGAAGCCCTCCGAGTACGCCGTCCTGACCTCGCTCCGGCTGACCGAGCTGATCGAGGAGGCGGGGATCCCGGCCGGGGTGTTCAACCTGGTCCCCGGCCCCGGCGACCCCACCGGCGAGGCGCTGGTGACCCACCCCGGGGTGGACAAGGTGACCTTCACCGGGAGCCGGGCGGTGGGCCAGCGGATCCTGGCGGCCAGCGGGGACGGCATCAAGCGGGTGACCCTGGAGCTGGGAGGGAAGAGCCCGAGCATCGTGTTCGCCGACGCGGCCAGCGTGGCCGGGGCGGCCATGGTGGCCATGGGGATGGTGTCGATGGGCATCTCCGGGCAGGGCTGCGTCTGCCAGACCCGCTCGCTGGTGCAACGCTCGGTCTACGACGAGTTCGTGGAGGCGGCGGCCGGCATGGCCGGCATGGTCAGCTTCGGCGACCCCTTCGACCCGGCCACCACCTCCGGCGCCATCATCAACCAGCGCCAGCTCGACCGGGTGCTGGGCTTCATCGAGCGGGCCCCGCAGGAGGGCGCCCGGCTGGTGGTGGGGGGCGACCGCCCCGGTGGCGACCTGGCCGGGGGGAACTTCGTGAACCCCACCCTCTTCGCCGACGTCGACAACTCGATGACCGTGACCCGGGAGGAGGTGTTCGGGCCGGTGCTGGTGGCCATGCCCTTCGACGAGGAGGAGGACGCCATCCGGATCGCCAACGACACCGACTACGGCTTGGGGGCCGGCGTGTACACCAACGACGTGGCCCGGGCCTTCCGGGTGGCCCGGGCGGTCCGGGCCGGCACCGTGGGCATCAACGAGTACACGGTCATGCCCAACGCGCCGTTCGGCGGCTACAAGACGTCAGGGCTCGGTCGCGAGGGCGGTTGGGCCTCGATCGAGGCCTTTACCGAGGTCAAGTCGGTGGTGGTGGGGCTGTCGAGCTGACGGGGGAGGGAAACGGAGATTTCCCCCTGAGCTGGTCTGTTCCGTAGGGAAGAATTTTGCGTTCGGTCTATTGCGATCTATGGAATAAGGGAGTAGAACAGCACCGGCGGTCCTACAGGGGGAGCCGGGTCGGGGGAACCGGGGGACCGCTGCCGGCACCGGGGGGCCGGGGGGTGAAGCGAAGGGGGCACCCGGCCGGGACCGGCAGGCCCCTCGGGGCGGCATCGCGCGGAGGGGGTCGCGATGCCCCCGGAGGGAGCCTCCCCGGGCCGGCGGCCGGCGGTACATTCTCGGGATGGCCGGCGACGGTGACCAGGGTGCGGTGCCAGTCCAGGGTGCGGTGCCAGTGCACGAGGGGCTGTACTCGACCGGCGACGACCCCCGCCTCCTGGGCAGCCGGTGCGGCGCCTGCGGCCACCATCACTTCCCCCGGGCCACCACCTGTCCCTACTGCGCCGCCGGCGGGTCGGCGCCGGTCGAGCTCTCGCCGGCCGGCCGGCTGTGGGCCTGGACCGCGGTGACGGCGCCCCCACCCGGCTACCGGGGCGAGGTTCCCTACGGCTTCGGCGTGGTGGAGCTGCCCGAGGGGTTGCGGGTGCTGGGCCGGCTCACCGAGGCTGACCCGATCCGCCTGGCCGCTGGCCAGCCCATGCGTCTGGTGGTGGTCCCGCTCCACCGGGACGAGGAGGGACGAACGGTGACCACCTATGCCTTCGCCCCCGGGCCGGATGACGACACGGCCGGGCGTGGGGTCGGGGCCCCACGCACCGGAGGAGGCCGGGGTTGGGGTCCCCGGCCGGGCCGGATGACGGTGAGCGCGGTGGAGGTGGCCGGGGTGGGCCTGCACCCCTTCGGGCGGTTCCCCGACGTCTCCATCACCCAGATGGGGGTGGCCGCGGTGCGGGCCGCCCTGGACGAGGCCGGGGTGGGGCGCGGCGGCTTCCAGGCCGCGTTCTGCGGCACCGCCTACGGCGGCGTGGCCTCCGGCCACAAGGTGCTGGGCGCCCTGGGCATGACCGGCATGCCCATCGTGGACGTGGAGGCCGGGTGCGCCAGCGGGGCCGCTGCCCTCATGCTGGCGGCCGGGGCCATCCGGGCCGGGCAGTACGACACGGCGCTGGTGTTCGGCATCGAGAAGATGCCCAAGGGCATCATCCGCTCGTCGTTCTTCGACCCCTGGCAGGAGGAGGCGGGGTTGTCGCCCACCCCGGCCTACTTCGCCCTGCGGGCCCAGCGCCTGCTGCTGGCCTCGGGGGTCACCAAGGACCACCTGGCGGCGGTGGTGGCCAAGAACCGGCGCCACGGGGCGCTGAACCCGGACGCCATGTTCCGCTCGGCGGTCGACCCGGCGGCCGTGCTGGCCTCCCGGGTGGTCTGCGAGCCGCTCCACCTGTGGATGCTCTGCACGCCGAACGAGGGCGCGGCGGCGGTGGTCCTCACCGCCGGCGCCAGGACCACTGGCGACAGGGCCGCCGGCCGGGTGCGCCTGGCCACCGCCGTGCTCCGCTCCCACCTGCCAGGGCCGGTGCTGAGCGAGTCGACGCCCATGGCCGGCACCACCGACGACACCGTGCCCGGAGCCAGCGCCCTGGCCGCCGCCGCCGCCTACGAGGAGGCGGGGATCGGGCCGGACGACCTGGACGTGGTCGAGTGCCAGGACACCGACGCCGCCCGCGAGCTCCTGGCCTACGAGGAGCTGGGGCTGTGCAAGGAGGGCGAGGCGGGGGCGCTGCTGGACGAAGGGGCCACCGCGCTCGGCGGCCGGCTGCCGGTCAACCCCAGCGGCGGGCTGCTGTCCAAGGGCGAGCCGCTGGGGGCGTCCGGGCTGGGCCAGGTGGTGGAGCTGGTGCGCCAGCTCCGGGGCACGGCCGGCCCCCGCCAGGTCGAGGGGGCCCGGGTGGCCCTGGCCCACACCGTGGGCCGTGGGGCCAACGCCGGCGCCACCATCCTCACCTGCTGAGACCTGCTGAGGTGACGACGGGTCGTCCCCGGTCAGGTCGCTCCCGGGCCGTCAGCCGCCGAGGTCGCGCAGGGCGGCGGCGGTGACGGCGGCTACCGCCGCCGTAGTGTCCCGGCCCAGGCGGACCAGCCGGCGGACCGACGACGGCCGCCGGGCCAGCAGCCGGGCCACCCCCACCGGGTCGATGCCGCCCCCGGGGCGGAGGATGGTCAGGATCTCCTCGTCCACCAGGCCGGAGTCGAGGGTGTCGCTGATCGAGCGGTAGGCCGACCAGCGGACGCCCCGTGCCCGGCACACCGACCCCACGGCTGCCGTCTCCATGTCCACCGCGTCCACCCCGTCGGCCCGCAGCTGGTCGGCGTGGACCCCGGTGGAGATGGTGGCGCAGGTGAGCAGGGTCCCCGCCGGCTGCACGCCGGGGGAGTGGTCCGGCTGCAGCGCCTCGCCGGTCTCGTGGTCCACCACCCGCTCGGGGACCATCACCGCCGGCACCGGGAGCGAAGGGCTGACCCCGCCGGCCACCCCGATCATCAGCACCCGGGCCACCGGCAGGGCATCGAGCAGGCGGCCGGTGGCCTCCCGGGCGGCGGCCGGGCCCACGCCCACCACCGAGGCCACCACCGGGGTGGTCCCGGCGTGGCCGGTCCGGACGGCCAGGCCGCCCACCCGGAGCGGGCGTAGGTGCAGCCGGCGCACCAGCCGCCGTAGCTCGATGGGCATGGCCGAGACCACCAGGACGGTGCGGGCTGCGTCGCCGTCGCCCGGGCTGCCGGCCCCGCCGTCACCGGACCCCGTACCCCCGCCCGAGCCGTCCGCCCCGGCGCGGCCGGTCCTGGTCCCGCTGTTGTCAGCCGTGTCGCTCATGGCACCCCGTTCCGTTCCTCTCACGCCTCACACCACGCCTGCTGCCTGCAGGTCGGCCAGTTCCCCGACGGTCAGTCCCACCAGGCCGCACCAGACCTCCTCGTTGTGCTGGCCGAGCCGGGGTGCGCCCGCCGGTGCCGCTGGCTGCTCGCCGGCCCGGCGGGGGAACGGCGCCTGCTGGCGCACCGGCCCGATCACCGGGTCGTCCACGGTCACCAGGTCGCCCCGTTCGGCCATGTGCGGGTCGGCGAACACGTCGGCCGCGGTGTAGGCCCGGCCCACCGGGACGTCACAGGCCACGCCGCGGGCTTCGACCTCGGCCGCCGGGAGGGAGCCCACCCACCCGGCCACGATGCCGTTGATCTCGTCGCCGTGGCGGGCCCGGTCGGCCAGGGTGGTGAAGCGGGGGTCGGATAGGAGGTCCTCCCGCCCCATGGCCTGGCAGAGGCGGGAGAAGTTGGCGTCCGACCCGGCCACCACGCACACGTACTGCCCGTCGCCGGCCTGGTAGTTGTCGAGGGGGGCCGAGTTCGAGAGCCGGTTGCCCTCGCGTCGGCGCACGATGCCCAGGCGGTCGTAACCGGCAATCGTCCATTCCATTATTCGGAGGACCGAGCCGTAGAGGGAGGCGTCGATCACCGCGCCCACCCCTGTTCCGCGCGGGTGAGCGGCGTCGCGCCGGTAGAGGGCGGCGAGAGCGGCCTCGGCTGCGAAGACGCCGGTAAGGTAATCGGCCACCGTCACACCCGGGCGAACCGGCGGGCGGTCGGGCTCGCCTGTGAGGTTGAGCAGCCCTCCGTAGGCCACCCCCAGCCTGTCGAGCCCGGGGCGTCGCGAGTACGGGCCGTCCTGACCGAACGCGCTGATGCGGACGAAGACGATCCTGTCGTCGAGATCACCGGGACCGAGCCCCCATTCCTCGAGGGTCCCGGGCCGGAAGTTCTCGCACACCACGTCGGCCGTCGCGGCCAGACGCCTCAGCAGGTCCTGGCCCTCGGGCTTTCGAAGGTCGCAGGTGGCGCTCTTTCT
>JASHWO010000318.1 GCA_030044045.1 Acidimicrobiales bacterium | reverse complement strand
GGTCGGGCACAGGGGTGGAGCACCCCGCGCCGACCTGTCGCACCGAGGACGGGGAGGTCCCGTGCGTTTCTCGTACGCCGAGTCGATGACCGACCCCGGGTTCTACCTCCCCCTGGCCCGGGCGGCCGAGGAGGCCGGCTACGACTCGATGGTGGTGCCGGACAGCATCTGCTACCCCCGCGAGGGGCACAGCCGGTACCCCTTCAACCCCGACGGGACGAGGGAGTTCCTGGAGGACAAGCCCTTCCTGGAGCCGTTCTCGCTCATCCCGGCCATGGCCGCGGTGACCGAGCGGATCCGTTTCGTGACCTTCGTGTTGAAGCTGCCCATCCGGCACCCGGTGCTGGTGGCCAAGCAGGCCACGTCGACCGCCGTCCTGACCGGGAACCGCCTCCTGCTCGGGGTGGGCACCAGTCCCTGGCGGGAGGACTACGACGTGCTCGGCGTGCCCTGGGAGCGGCGGGGCCGGCGCATGGACGAGGAGCTGGCCATCATCCGGGGGCTGTCGGCCGGCGGCTGGTTCGAGCACCACGGCGAGGTGTTCGACGTCCCGGCGATCAAGATCTCGCCGGTGCCCTCGGCGCCCCTACCCGTCCTGATCGGCGGGCACGGCAAGGCCGCGCTGCGACGGGCCGCCCGGGACGGCGACGGGTGGCTGCACGGTGGGGGTGATCCCGAGAACCTGCCTGGGCTCCTGCGCCGGCTGCAGGAGCTGCGCCGGGAGGCGGGCACCACCGACCGCCCGTTCGAGGTGCACGTCATCTCCATGGACGCCTTCCACGTGGACGGCATCCGCCGGCTGGAGGAGCAGGGGGTCACCGACGTGATCGTCGGGTTCCGCTGGCCCTACGAGGTGGGGCCGGACGTGGAGCCCCTGGCCGACAAGATCGCCAAGCTGCGCTGGTTCGCCGACCGGGTCATCGCCAAGGTCCGGGACTGAGAGGGGAGCAGGGCGGAGCTGAGGGAGCGGAGCCCGACCGGGCCGGAAGGGGGGTCGGGGAGAAGGGAGGGACGGTGGCCGACAAGCCGGACGCACGGGAGCTGGGCGAGCGGTCGCGGGCCGCGGTGGCGGCCGGGGACCGCCAGGGGTGGCTCGACCTGTTCGCCCCCGACGGGGTGGTGGAGGATCCCATCGGCCCCTCACCCTTCGACCCCGAGGGGAGGGGGCACCGCGGGCGGGAGGCCATCGCCGCCTTCTACGACAACGTGATCGCCGGGAGCGAGCGGGTCGAGTTCGACATCGAGGAGTCGTACCTTTGCGGCCGGGAGGCGGCGGCGGTGGGGACGATCCGCACCACCCTGGCCGGTGGCCGCCAGGTGGCGGTGGTCCGCTGCATCTTCACCTACCGGGCCGACAGCGAGGGCCGGCTGGCCGCCCTGCGCTCGTACTGGGAGCTCGGCGCCATGCAGATCGCCGACGCCGACGCCGACGCCGACGCTGGCGACGGCGCCTGACCCGGGGCCACTGCCCGAGCGTCTTTCCGGAGATTCCCGCGTCCACCGGCGGCCGTCCTGCGACCGTTGGGTGGCTGTAGGCTCACTTGAAGGAGGTTCGATGCTGGCAGTCACCTGGACGGCGCTCGGTGTGGTCATCGCCATCTCGCTGGGGTTCATGGCCCTGGTCAAGGCCGAGATCGGTGGGCTCCGGACCGACATGCGGAGCAGCGAGACCACGCTGCGCAGCGAGATGCGGGCAGGCCACGCCGCGCTCTGGGGGGCTATGTCCTCCCTGGAAGGTCGGCTCGACCGCCGGATCGACGAGGTCTCGGCCAATGTCTCCTCCCTGGAAGGCCGGCTCGACCGCCGGATCGAGCAGGTGGCGGTGGGGCTGGTCTCGCTGGAGGGCCGGGTGGACCAGCGACTAGGGGAGATGGCGGCGGCGTTCTCCGCGCTGGAGGGCCGGGTGGACCGCCGGATGGACGGGTTCGACCGCCGGCTGGACGGGATGGACCAGCGGATGGACGGGTTCGGCGCCAAGCTCGACATGGTGGTCGAGCGCGTCGGCAGCCGCGCCTGACCCGGGCGCGTCGGGCCAGCGGCACGACCTCGCCGTCCCGGACCGCCACCGCTGCCGGGGCATCACACCTCGGCGAAGAAGTCGAGCAGCGGGGCCATGACCGCGTCCATGTCCTCGTAGGGCCCCAGGTGCCCGCACCCCGGCACCTCCACGTAGCGGGCCCCGGGGATGGCCTCGGCCACCTCCCGGCCCCAGGCCGGCGGGGTCATCAGGTCGTGCTCGAAGGCGACCACCAGCGACGGCACGGTCACCCCGGCCAGGGCGCCCAGCCGGTCGTCGTAGGCCAGGTCGGCGGCGTACTGCCCCTCCCGGCCGGGGCCCTCCCAGGGCGGAGCGGCGGCGAAGAGCTCGAGCCAGGGGCCCATGAAGGCGTCGTCCTGCTGGTGGGCCGGGCTCACCACGGCCATGCCGGTCTGCACGGCGTCCAGGAGCGGCGGCAGGACCCCGCCCTGGCGGGCGAAGTCCCGGTTGGCGGTGGCCCAGGCCCGCAGCAGGGCGCTGGACCGGCCGACGGTCCCCATCATGGCCGCCGCCCGCACCAGGTCCGGCCGGGCCAGGGCCAGCTCCTGGGTGACGAAGGCGCCCAGGGAGAGCCCGGCCACCCGGCACGGCTCCAGGGCCAGGTGGTCGAGGAGGGCTGCCGCGTCGGCCACCAGCTCGGCTACCGAGTAGGGGGGCGGCGGCGACTCGGACGGCGGCACGCCGCGGTTGTCGAAGGTCACCACCCGGTAGCCGGC
>JASHWO010000317.1 GCA_030044045.1 Acidimicrobiales bacterium | reverse complement strand
CGGGTGGCCCCGGTGCGCCGGTCCGGGGTCGCGGGGGACCGGCGCCGCCTGCCGCCGGCCCTGGCCACCGCCGGATCGGCCCGGCCGCGGCACCGCAGGGGCCCACGCCTCGGAGGAGCCTGCCATCGAGAAGGGCCACAGCGGGCCCACGGGCGGGCCAAGCAGCATGGCATGCTGGCCCGGCCGTGACGAGCTCGGGAGCAGGAGGTACAGCGATGGCCGGCCAGGACGGGAGCGGGGGGCGGATCGGGCGCGACTGGCGCGACTCGGTGCCGTGGTGGCCGGAGGAGCCCACGCCGCCCGAGGGGGCGCCGAACGTGGTGCTGATCGTGCTGGACGACGTGGGGTTCGCCCAGCTCGGCTGCTACGGGTCGGACATCGACACCCCGCACATGGACCGGCTGGCCGCCGGCGGGGTGCGCCTGGCCAACTTCCGCACCACCGCCCTCTGCTCGCCCACCCGGGCCTGCCTGCTCACCGGGCGGAACCACCACCGCAACGGCATGGGCCGGGTGGCCGACCTGGCCGTCGGCTTCCCCGGCTACTGGGGCAAGCCGCCGATGGAGAACGGCTTCCTCTCCGAGATCCTCCGGGCCCGGGGCTACGCCACCTACGCCGTGGGCAAGTGGCACCTCAGCCCCGAGGACGAGACCAACGTGGCCGCCTCCCGGCGGACCTGGCCGCTCGGCCGGGGCTTCGACCGCTGGTACGGCTTCCACGGGGGCGAGACCCACCAGTTCGTCCCCGCCCTGTACCACGACAACCACTCGGTGCGGCCGCCCCGCCCGGTGGAGGACGGCTACCACCTGACCGAGGACCTGGCCGACCGGGCGGTCGAGATGGTGGGGGACCTGCGGGCGGTCGACCCGGACCGGCCGTTCTTCCTGTACTTCGCCACCGGGGCCTGCCACTCCCCGCACCAGGCGCCGGCGGAGTGGATCGAGCGCTACCGGGGCCGGTTCGACGGCGGGTGGGACGCCTGGCGGGAGGCCACCCACGCCCGCCAGCTGGCCGGCGGGGTGATCCCGCCCGGGACCGGGCTGTCGCCGCGGCCGCCCTGGGTCCGGGCCTGGGACGACCTCGACGACCGGCGGCGGACGGTGGCCGCCCGCTTCATGGAGTGCTTCGCCGGGTTCCTCTCCCACACCGACGCCCAGATCGGCCGGGTGCTCGGCTTCCTGGGCGAGCTGGGCGAGCTGGACGACACCCTGGTGGTGCTGGTGTCGGACAACGGGGCCAGCGCCGAGGGCGGCCCTGACGGGTCGATCAACGACGTCCGCCTGACCAACCTGGACCCGGCCGGGCCGGGGGAGATGCACCGGCGGCTGGAGGAGATCGGCGGGCCGACCACGCACAACAACTACCCCTGGGGCTGGACCATGGCCGGCAACACCCCGTTCAAGCGCTGGAAGCGGGAGGTCCACCAGGGCGGGGTGGCCGACCCCTGCATCGTGCACTGGCCCCGCCGGCTCTCGGCCGCCGCCGGCGGGGTGCGCCACCAGTTCGCCCACGCCGTCGACGTGCTGCCCACCGTCCTGGAGCTGGCCGCCGTCGCGCCGCCGGCGGTGCTCGACCACGTGCCCCAGTCGCCGATCGACGGGGTGAGCTTCGCCTACCTGCTGGGGCCCGACGGGAGTGACGCCCCGGAGCGCCACACCACGCAGTACTTCGAGATGCTGGGCTCCCGGGCCCTCTACCACCAGGGCTGGAAGGCCGTCGCCTACCACCCGGTGGGGCCCCTGTACGACGACGGCCGCGACCCCAACGCCCCCTTCGACGACGACGTCTGGGAGCTCTACCACGTGGCCGAGGACCTCTCCGAGACCCGGGACCTGGCGGCCGAGCGGCCGGAGCACGTGGCCGAGCTGGTGGCCCGGTGGTGGGAGGAGGCCGAGCGGCACCAGGTGCTGCCGCTGGACAACCGGCCGCTTTGGGCCCTCACCCACCCCCGGCCGGACCACCGCCGGCCCCGTGACGCCTTCCGTTACTTCCCGGGGGGCGCCCAGGTGCCCGGGCCGGTCGCCGTCAACGTGCGGAACCGCAGCCACGCCCTCACCGTGGCGGTGGACGTCCCCGAGGGCGCCGTCCCCGAGGGCGTGCTGCTGGCCCTGGGCTCGGTGCTGGGCGGGTGGTCGCTGCACTTCCTCGACGGCCGCCCCCGCTACGTGCACAACCTCTACGGCAAGACCCGCCACGTCGTCGCCGGGAGCGAGGTGGTGGGGCCCGGCCGCCACGTGGTCACCCTCGAGTTCGAGAAGGACCCCGTCGACGTGCGCGGCGGGCTCGGCGGGGTGGCCACGCTCCGCGTCGACGGGACGGTGGCGGCCGAGGAGCTGGTCGACCGCTTCACCCCCTCCGGGTTCAACGGGGTGGGGGTGGGACTGACCTGCGGGTACGAGTGGGGGCCGGCGGTGGGCGAGGGGTATGTCGCGCCGTTCCCTTTCAACGGGACCGTCGTGCGGGCCGAGGTGGCCACCACCGGGCCCGTGGTCCGGGACCCGCTGGCCGAGCTGGCCGCCATCCTGTCCGAGCAGTGACCGGGCGGGAGCCGGCCGGCCTGAGCACGCCGGCGGCGGGAGTGGCCGGCCCATGCCGGGCGTGGCGAGGCGAGCGGGGGTGTGCGTGTGCCGCCGGTGGCGGCCGGCCCGGGTTGCCCGGCGGTCGGGCCGCTCAGGCGCAGTGGCGGCAGCGGCCGAGCACGGCGAAGTGGTGCGGGTCGATGGCGAAGCCGTAGCGGTCGGCCGCCGACCGGGCCAGGTCGTCGAAGAGGACGTCGGGCACCTCGATCATGCGCCCGCAGACCTCGCACACGAAGTGGCCGTGGGCGGCCGACGCCAGGTGGTAGGCCACCGGGCCGTGGCCCAGGTGGTTGTGGACGACGATGCCCAGCCGCTCCAGCTCCTCCAGGTTCCGGTAGATGGTGGAGAGGTGAACGTCGGGTGCCTGGGCCTGGACCACGGCGGCCAGCTCCTCGGCCGTCCGGTGGTCGTGGGCGGCGAAGAGCGCGCCGAGGAGGAGGCGGCGGGAGGGCGTGACCCGGCCGCCCTGGGCCCGGACGAGGGCCAGGACCTCGTCGACCGTGGCCGGCCCGGCCGGATGGGCGCCGGCCGCGGTGGGGCGCGTGGTCACCGCCTCACGTTAGATCCGGGCGGTGGGGTCGGCGGGGGTCGGGGAGCGGCCGGGCGGTGGCGGCGGGCGGCGTCCCGGTGCACGCCGGTCGGGGCCAGCGGTGACGGCGGTGACGGCGGTGACGGCGGTGACGGCGGGCGGCGTCCCCGGAGCTACGAGAGCACGCGGCGGCGGAAGTTGCGCAGGCCGAGCCCGAGGAAGAGGGCGCAGAACCCGAGCAGCACCGGGTACACCACGTAGAGGTGCATGTGGGAGGCATCGGTGAAGGCCGCCCGCATCCCCTCGTTCACGTAGATGAGCGGGTTGATCAGCACCACCGTCTGCAGCCAGTGCCACCCCCCGACCTTCACCGGGCCGAGGCGGGTCCACTGGTAGTAGGTACCGCCGAGGAAGGTGACCGGCAGCACCACGAAGCCGAACATCAGGCCGATGTTCCGGGGCTCGAACGACGTCCCCAGCAGCAGGCCGAGCGAGGTCATGGCCACGCAGGCCAGCGGCACGATGGTCACGATGATCCACCAGTGGAGGGAGATGTTGGCCTCCACGCCCGCAGCGTGGACCACCGAGGCGATGGGCAGGACGATGGCCGCCGAGATCAGCCCCTGGACGGCGCCGGAGAGGACCTTGGACACGGCCACCAGCCAGATCGGGCAGGGCGCCTGCACCCGGTCCTCGATCTCCCGGGTGAAGCCGAACTCCTGGGCCATCTGCATGGCCACCGCCTGGATCCCCTGGAACATGATGGAGATGCCGACCACCCCCGGTACCAGCACGGTGGCGAACGACGATTCGGTGGCCGCGCCCCCGCCCCCGCCGACACCCTGCCCGATCTTCGGGAAGATGTAGAGAAAGACGAAGCACAGCAGGAACGGCTGGACCAGGGTGCGGATGACGAACTCCCAGAAGTTCTTCTTCAGCACCACCAGGTCCCGCAGGATGAGCGCCTTCAGCGCGGTGCGGCTCGAGGCGAAGGTCGAGCGGGTGGGCGCCGCCTGGATCCGGGTGTGGGCCTCGGGGGAGAGGACGGTGGTCATGGGTGGTGCGGCCTCCCTCTCGCCAGCCGGGCAGATCGTGTCATCAGTCGCGCAGCTCCTTGCCGGTGAGGTTGATGAACACCGTTTCCAGGGTGGGCTCGGACACCGAGATGTCGGCCACGTCGACCCCGCCGACCTCGGCGGCGGCCACCACCCGGGGCAGCAGGCGGTCGCCCTGGCCCACGTGCAGTTCCACCCCGCCGTCGACCGGCCGGGAGCGGGTGACCCCGTCGAGGTGCTCGGCGAAGGCCCGGGTCAGCGCCGTCGGGTCGCCGGCCGCCCGCACGGTCACGATGGTGTCGGCGTCGACCCCCTGCTTGAGCTGGCCGGGCGTACCCAGGGCCAGGATGCGCCCGTGGTCCATGATGGCCACCCGGTCGCAGAGCTGGTCCGCCTCTTCCATGTAGTGGGTGGTGAGGAGGATGGTCTGCCCCTCGCTGTTCAGCTCGCGCAGGATGTCCCACAGCGCCAGCCGGCTCTGGGGGTCGAGGCCGGCGGTCGGCTCGTCCAGGAAGAGCACGGCCGGGCGGTGGAAGATGGCCCGGGCCACCATCAGCCGCTGGGCCATGCCGCCGGAGAGGGCGTAGACCGAGGCCTTGCCCCACTTGGCCAGCTGGAACTTCTCCAGCAACTCGTCGGCCACCTGGCGGGACTGGCGGGCCGGCATGGCGAAGAGCCGGCCGTGGAAGTAGAGGTTCTCCCAGACCGAGAGCTGGCGGTCGAGCGTGTTCTGCTGGCTGACGATGCCCAGGATCTGCTTGGCCAGCGAGGGGTGGGCCACCACGTCGATCCCGCCCACGTAGGCCGACCCCGAGGTCGGCACCACCCGGGTGGTGAGCATCCCGGCGGTGGTGGTCTTGCCGGCGCCGTTCGGGCCGAGGAGGCCGAAGATCTCCCCGGCGCCCACCGTGAGGTTCAGCTCGTCGACGGCCCGGAAGTCGGCCCCGGGGTAGACCTTGGTGAGGTCCACGGTGCGGATGACCGGGTCGGTGACGGCGGTGGCGGGCTCGGCCCGTGCTTCGGTGGTGGTCATGGCCTCTCGTGCGGTGTCGGTTCGTGAGGTCTCGGTCGGGGTTGGGCGTCCGCCGGTAGGCGGCCGGATCTCCAGGCTACCCGGCGATCAGTCGCCCGCCAGGAGCTGGTACAGCTCCCGCCGGGCCCGCTGGACGACCTCCACCGCCTGGTCCACCTGCTCCGGCCGGCCGGTCGTCGCCACCTGGCGGGCAGCCAGGTGGACCTGGCCCACCGCTTCTCGCAGCGCCCGCAGGCCGCGGCCGGCCTCGCCGCCATGCTCCCACGGCGGGTGCCCGCCCTGGTCGGCCCCGGCCCCGGCGGCGGCGGCGGTGCCCTCCTCGGTCAGCTCGTAGACGCGGGTGCCGTCCCGTTCGGCGGCCCGCACCAGCCCCTCGTCGGCCAGCATCTGCAGGGTGGGGTAGACGGACCCCGGGCTCGGGCGCCAGATGCCGCCGCTGCGCTCCTCCAGACGGCGCATCACCTCGTACCCGTGGGCCGGCCCCTCCTGCAGGGCGGACAGGACGGCCCGGCGGATGTCGCCGCGGCGCATCCGGCGCCGCCCGCCGCCCCACCCGGGCCCGGCCCAGCCCGGCCCGGGGAAGTCCCCCCGCATCCCGTGGTCCCGGCCCCGCCGTCCCGCCCGTCCCAATCGGCTCTCGTCGTGCATGTCGTGCTCCTCTCGCTGCTCGTCCCGTGCCTCGGGCGCCGCAGGCTCCCGAACGCCCCGTCCGGAGGCCGTGGTGGCCCCGTGGCCCCGGGTGACGGACGTGGCGTTCCTGCGCCGCTGCCCCGACTGGAGGATCGACCTTCCGATCCTCGTCGAGCTATCTCGATATATCGTAACAGATCGATAGAGGGTGTCAAGCGCCGAGCCGGTGCTGGCATACTGGACAGAGGTCCATCGCGGAATGGAGGGCCATGGCCGTCCTGCTGAACCACACGATCGTGCCGGCGAAGGACAAGCGGGTCGCGGCGGCGTTCATCGCCGATATCCTCGGGCTCGCGCCGCCCCGGCCGTTCGGGCCCTTCGTGTGCGTGGAAACCGCCAACGGGGTGAGCCTCGACTACGACGACCGGTGGGAGGCGACCTCCCACCACTATGCGTTCCTCGTCAGCGAGGAGGAGTTCGACGCCATCTTCGCCCGGGTACGGGAACGAGGCCTTACCTATTGGGCCGATCCGGGCCATCAGCGCCCCGACGAGATCAACGGCCACGGGCGCGGCTTCTATTTCGACGACCCTTCCGGGCACAACATGGAGGTCCTCACCCGAGCCTACGGCTCCTGAAGGTCGGGCTCCGGGTGGGGGAGCGCGGCGGCGAGATGAGCGCGGCCGGCGGTCGCATACTGGACGGAGGTCCGGCGCGAGCCGGCGGGCAGGAGGGCGGCGATGGGGATCTTCACCGGGCGCACGCGAGAGATGGTCACCGCGGCGGAGGCGCTGCCGGGGCGACCCCAGGCCATGCCGGTCCTGGAGCGGCACCTGGTGCTCGGCACCCCGCTGGTGCCGCCGTTCCCCGAGGGGATGGAGCGGGCGGTGTTCGGCATGGGGTGCTTCTGGGGGGCCGAGCGCCTGTTCTGGCCGGCCGACGGGGTGTACACCACCGCTGTCGGCTACTCGGGCGGGTTCACCCCGAACCCCACCTACGAGGAGGTGTGCTCGGGTCGGACCGGCCATGCCGAGGTGGTGCTGTGCGTGTTCGACCCCCGGCGCACCAGCTACGAGGCCATGCTGGCCCGGTTCCTGGAGGGGCACGACCCGACCCAGGGCATGCGACAGGGCAACGACGTGGGCACGCAGTACCGGTCGGCCGTCTACGCGGCGTCCGACGCCCAGATGACCGCCGCCCGCCGGGCCGTCCAGCGCTACCAGGAGGTGCTCACCGCCGCCGGCTACGGCACCGTCACCACCGAGCTGGCCCCGGCCGGGCCCTTCTACTACGCCGAGGGCTACCACCAGCAGTACCTGGCGGCCAGCCTGGACGGCTACTGCGGCCTGGGCGGCACCGGCGTGGCCTGCCCGGTGGGCTTGGCCTCTGGCGTGGCCGGCGCGGCGACCGGGCCGTGGGGCGCGGTGACCGGAGCCTCCGCCGACGTCTCGAGTGGTGCCAGCCGGCGCAGGAGCCGCTGGTAGCGGGTGGCGATGTCGTTGCGGTCCTTGGGCTCGGTGACGGACTCGTCCGCCAGCCGCTTCACCGCCTCCGCCTGGATCCGCAGCACCTGGAGCCGCGTCGGCGAGCTCGTCTGCTCGGCGATGGTGGCGAGCGAGTCGATCATCCGGATGATCACCGCCGGCATGCCCGCCGCCGCCTGGCGGATCTTGTCGAACGCCCGGTCGACCATCCGGGCGTAGGACGGGTTGCGCTCGACGAGGCGGATGCGCCCGTCGCCGTCCCGGTAGATGCCTTCGGCGAGCGTCCGCCGCGAGATGCGGCTCAGCCCGGCCGAGAGCCAGTCGATGCAGGTGAGCGCGGTGAAGGTGTCGTTCACCGCGGGGGAGAGGGCGCGGATGGCGATCTCGACCAGCTGGTCGATGGCGAAGACCGGGTCCTGCATCAGCGTCCGGTGGGGGCCGGTGACGTGCGCCTTGGCCAGCTCGGCCCCGACCCGGTCGGCCGCCCCTCGCGGCCAGACCTCCGCCAGGGTGCGGCCGGCGACCAGGAAGTGCCCGGGCCCGTGCTCGAGGCGGATGACCGAGTCGGTCTTCGAGGCGATGTCCACCAGCTGTGCGTAGCCGACGAACTGGAGGTACCCGCTCGAGGTGGCGGCGACCGGCGCCCCTCGCTGGTCGATGAGCTCGACGAGCTCGGGCAGCGACTTGCCCCTGGCCTCGGGCGCCGCCCGCCCGCCTGTGCCGACCTCAGGGAACTCGGCGTCGATGGCCCGCAGGAGGTCGCGGGCGATCCCGGCGGTGACCTCGGGGAGCTGGATCGACTTCGAGATGTGGTGGATGAAATAGATGAGCACCGCCAGGTCGACCAGCATGAGGGCCTCGGAGACGGTGATCGACAGGTGGGGCACGAAGGTGCCGTGCGCCGTCTCGGTGATGGCTACCAGGGTGAGCACCGAGTAGACGAAGGTCGAGACGAACACGCCCAGGGTGACCTGGTTGCCCATGTCACGGACGAAGTTGCGCATCATGCGCGGTCCGAACTGCTGGGAGGCCAGCGTCAGGGCCACGATGGTGATCGAGAAGACGACGCCGACCACGGTGATGATGGCGGCGGCGATGGCGATGAGCACCTCGCGCCCGGCGTCCGCGCTGCCGGTGACGATCCAGAAGGGCAGGGAGAGGTGCTTGTGGTAGACGGCCCAGTCGATCTCGAGGGTGACGAGGAAGAGCAGCCCGGCCACGAGCACGAGGGCGGTGGGCACCAGCCAGAAGGTGGTCCGCAACGCCTCCATCCGCCAGCTCGGCAGCCGCTGCTGCCCGTCCCGCCCCCGCACCTCCTCGGACCCGGACGCCGACGCGACGCGGTCAGGGTCAGGCATCCGGACCGGTCTCCGGGGAGCGGTGGGGGACGGCGCGCCCGACCGGCGGGGCGATGCCCTCGTGGTGGATGCTGGCCATGGGCGGTCGGACCTCCATCTGCCGACCAGGCTTCCCGGCACACCCTCGCTGCCGTACGATTGTAGACGGTTCCCGGGTCGTCGAGGGGAGGTGGACCCGGCCGGCGCCGCCGGGGTGCCGGAATTGCTTTTGATTCAATATAGTTCTATCCTGATCACATCATGCCGGCATCCGCCACCCGCGGCGCCGGCGCGGCGGTGGAGGGCGCGGGGCGCGCCGGGCGCGGCCGGCGCCGGTCCCCCCAGGACGAGCAGGCCTCGCAGATGCTGCTGGCCTT